>CAIYES010000574.1 GCA_903925275.1 uncultured Bacteroidales bacterium | reverse complement strand
CAATCATGCCAGTGATGGATTATGTCAGCAATCAGCCACGAAGTGGTGTAACATAATTAACCATGGGTGAAGCCCACAGTTGTTGCAAATCAAGCCCAACTTTAGCCCTGAAAGGGAGGCATATTGCTGCTACTGTGAAATATATCGCCCTTTCAGGGCTCAGGTTTGGATTGTAGCATGATTTCCGTGGGCTTCACCCACGGTTAATAATATTACGTGCTTTCAGCGCTGGTTCTTTTTTAACCGGTCTTTTAGTAATTTCAGCCTTTTACTGGTATGATTGTGCTCAATCAGAAAAATTTTTAAATAATTTTCTGATATAATCAAAAATGTTGTAATTTTGCATACCGGTCGTTCAGTATTTTATTTATGAAAGATACAAGAGAATATATTATTGATGAAGCGTACAGTCTGTTCCTAACCCAGAGTTATGAGGCTGTATCGATAAGCGACATCAGCAATGCCATTGGTTTTACAAAAGGGGCGCTTTACCATCATTTTAAAAACAAGGAAGAACTTTTTCATGCTGTCATTGACAAGCATTTTCCGATTACAAGCATTTCAATGGATGAGGCAAACCTGAGCCTGAAGGATTATACAGAAGTGTGCATTGACCATGTTCAGAAGATATTAAAGGGTATTATCAGTAATAATGAAGAATTCACGCCAATCAACTACCTGGCCATGATTGCCGATAGTTTCAGGCATTACCCGGGATTTGCCGAGCTTAAAGCCAAGATTATTGACGACGACATAGGTAAAATCAAACTGATCGTTGCGAATGCCGTAAAACGGGGTGAGATCAGGACGGATATTGACATCTCTACTGTGGCCATACTCTATTTTTCATTGACTATAGGACTAGCCGGTGACTTTATGCGCAACAACTCTGTCGAATCCGCCATTAAAGCCTTAAGAGACCAGCTTACCCAATTGTACTACCTGCTAAAGAAATAATTTTTTTTATGATAAAACATACCGTGCGTTTAGTATGTTTTTGCCAATCATTTAGTTTTTAACCATAACAAGATTCCCGGGATACTGCCAGCAGCTTACGGCAGGAAACTGGTCAGGAGTCGGAGAAATTCAAAACCAGATAAATACAGCAATATGAAAAAGATGATCATTCCTGCGATGGCATTGTGTATGTTAATCGCATGCAATCCCAGAAAAAGCCAGGATAGCCTTCCTGGAACGCAACCTATCACAGTGACCACCATCAAGGTGAAAACGGAAAAGGTTGTTACAGAATTGCGATACAGCGGGACAGTTGAAGCTTATCAAAGCATCCCCCTGAACTTTCAAACGACCGGGACCGTACAAAAAGTACTGGTCGATGCCGGCGACATTGTGCATACAGGCCAGTTGCTCGCATCACTTGATCCCACCGATGCAAACAGCCTCTACGAAATCACACTTTCACAATATCAGCAGGCCAGGGATGCCTACGACAGGCTGAAGTCGGTGCACGACAAGGGAAGCCTTCCCGAGATCAAATGGGTGGAGATGGAGTCCAAACTGGAACAGGCACAATCCTCACTTAACCTGGCAAAGAATAACCTTGGGAAATGCCAGTTGTATGCCCCTGTGAACGGGATGGTCGGGCAACGTAACATCGAGCCTGGAATGTCTTCGATATCCATTGCCCAGGCTCCACTGGAGCTGGTTGATATCAGGCAGGTGTATGTGAAGATCTCGGTTCCCGAAAACGAAGTTGCTAAGATCATCAAAGGAATGAAAGCAACTTTTACTGTTTCAGCGCTGAATGATAAGGAATTCAAAGGCGAGTTGGTCAATATCAGTCCGGTCGCCGACAGAATCTCCCGCACTTATGAAGGGAAGATACTTGTTCCGAACCCGGAATTTTCGCTGAAACCCGGTATGGTCTGTGACGTGAAAATGGAAACTTCCATGGAAAGAGAATTGATTCTGGTACCATATCAATGTGTATCTAAAGATAATGAAAATAACGCATTTGTGTTTCTGGTCGACCCTGAAGGAAAACGGGCACGAAAGCAGGTCGTCCAAACTGGGCAGTATCACGATTCAAGACTGGAAGTGAGATCGGGTCTGGTTACCGGACAAACGATCGTGGTGGAAGGAAAAGATAAATTGAGTGACAACAGTTTAATTGCCTTTTAATATGGAACGCAAGAAGTTGAATCTGATTGAAAAGGCAATGCGCAACAACAACATTGTTGTGATCATTACTGCTGCTATCATCATCGTTGGGATCATAGCACTGTTCAAAATGCCGCGCAACGAATTCCCGGTATTTACCATCCGGCAAGGCGTGATTGTGGGAGTTTACCCTGGCGCAACCTCAGCAGAGGTTGAGAAGCAGCTTACCACCGTGGTCGAGAACTACCTTTTTGGTTACCAGGAAGTAAAGAAGGCCAAGACCTATTCCTATACACGCGAAGGCATCATGTATATTTTCGTGGAATTGAATGATAACGTTAAGAATGCCGACCAGTTCTGGTCCAAATTAAAGCATGGGCTGACTGAACTGAAAATGACTCTTCCTGCAGGAGTTCTTGCGCTGATCGCCAATTCAGACTTTGGTGATACTTCGGCACTGCTCATCACTTTATCTTCCGACACGAGAAGTTATAAAGAACTGGAGGAACAACTGAAAAAACTCGAATTGGAATGCCGTAAGATTCCGGCTACCTCTAAAATCAAGCATTTTGGCCTCCAGAAAGAAAAGATATTTGTAAATGTAAGGCCGGAAATGCTTAACGAATACAATATTAAATCCTTGTCGCTTCTGGGTTCCTACCAGGCAAACGGGATGGTAAGTTATGCAGGTAAACTGGATGATGGCCGCAGTGTCATGCCGGTACATTTTCCGGCCAATTTTGAATCTGAAAAAGACCTGGCCGAGCAGATTGTTTACTCCGACCCCAACGGCAATGTGGTTAGACTGAAGAACATCGCCACCATCGAACGAAAGTATGACAAACCCGGCAATTTCATCCGCCAGAACGGAAAAAGAACCATTCTGCTTTCGCTCGAGATGCAACCGGGCAACAATATCGTGGCGTATGGCAAGGATGTTGACAAAGCCCTGGAAAAATTTAAGAAGCACCTTCCTTCCGGCATTGAAACAGCCAAAATCTCGGAACTGCCTAAGTACGTGAGCGATTCGGTGAATAACTTTCTCAGGGAATTCCTGATTGCCATCGTTGCAGTAATCCTGGTGACCCTGATACTGCTTCCCATGCGGGTGGCTTCTGTTGCCGGGATCACTGTCCCGATTTCGGTGATGATCACCCTGGCCATCCTCTATTTTACAGGGATAGAGCTGCATACGGTTTCCCTGGCATCGCTGATCCTGGTTCTAGGGATGATCGTCGACAACTCAATCGTTGTAATTGATAACCATGTGACGAAAATCGACCAGGGTTTTTCACCCTGGCATGCAGCCATTAAAAGCGCGAAGGAACTTGTGGCGCCTATCGTTATCGCCACCCTCGCTATTTTGGCTTCTTACATTCCGCTTGGATTCATGGTGCCCGGAACAGCCGGTGAATTCATGAACGCCATTCCCTGGGTTGTGACCATCGCGCTTACTGTTTCTATACTTGTTGCCTTGTTCCTGGTACCATATCTGAATTTCGTATTCATCAAAAAAGGACTGAGAAATCCTAAAAAACCAGACAAAAAGTCCTTCCTTGATCTTTTACAGGGATGGTTCGATAAATCACTTGACACGGCCTTCAGGCATCCAAGGCTGGTCATTGCCATCGGAGTTGGTTCGGTTATTGGTTCGGTTCTCCTTTTTCAGCTTACCGACCAGCAATTATTCCCCGAAATGGAACGAAACCAGTTCGCCGTTGAAGTGTACCTGCCTACCGGTTCTTCCCTGAAATGCACCCAGAAAGTGGTCGACAGCCTGGAATCCATCTTGTTGAAAGACAAGCGTGTAACCAATGTTACCAGTTTCATCGGCTCCAGTTCGCCCAGGTTCCATACTGTTTATGCACCCCAGATGCCTGCTTCGAACTTCGGCCAGTTGCTGGTCAACACAAAATCGGACAAGGCAACCCGGGCCATCGTGAACGATTACAGTCCGCGATATTCCGACAACTTCATCAATGCCCATGTGAAATGGAAGATACTCGCCATGCAACTCAACAAGGCTTCGATCGAAGTCCGGATTTCTTCAGATTCAGTGAAAGACATCCGCAGTACAGAGAAAAAAGTAATGGAGATCCTCTCCAAAACCCACGGACTCGCGTGGGTGCGAACCGACTGGGATCAGCCTCAGCAGAACATCAATGTGAACCTGAACCGTGATCAGGCCAACCGTATGGGGTACTATAAAAGTCTTGTGGCTACCTCGGTGATGATAGGGCTCGACGGAGTTCCGCTGACAACTATCTGGGAGGATGACTACCCGGTAGATGTTGTACTGAAACAGGATCAGTCATCCTTGCAAACTATAAAAACCCTTGAAGACCAGTACATCACTTCTCCCATGAGTTTTTCGGCCATACCCCTCCGGTCAATGGCTAGTTTCACACCTTCATGGACAGAAGGAACGATAGTCAGGCGCAACGGCGTCCCCACGCTAACCGTCATGATTGATAATACACCAACAGCAGTGGCAGCATCGATCCTGAACATAATCAAACCGCAGGTCGAAAAGCTGCAATTGCCCGATGGCACATCCATCAACTGGGGTGGAGATTTTGAAGCCATGCAGGAAGTGTTCATACCCATGGGTATTGCGCTTGGGGTAAGCATCCTGCTTATCTTCTTTATCCTGCTGATCCAGTTCAGGAAAGCCAAGCTTTCACTCCTCATCATGAGCGGAATGCTCCTGACTCTTCCCGGGGCTGTGATCGGACTGCTGATCATGCGTTTCCCATTCAGCACTACTGCGTTTATCGGAATCACCAGTTTGTGCGGGATGGTGGTAAGGAACGGGATCATCCTGATCGATTATGCCCGTGACCTAAAGGAAAATCAGGGAATGAGCACGAAAGAAGCAGCCATAGCTGCCGGGAAACGACGTATGAGGCCCATCTTCCTTACCTCTGCAGCAGCAGGAGTGGGGGTAGTCCCGATGATCATAAGCCGTTCGCCACTCTGGGGGCCATTGGGCACGGTGATCTGTTTTGGATTGTTGTTTTCCATGGTACTGACCCTTTACATTCTCCCGGTTCTGTATTCAGTTTCGTACAGCGATAAAAAGAAAAAACCGACTTTCTGGACCTTGCCCGGGAATGTAAAAATGATCCTGATAGGTTTACTGGTTACAATTCCCTCGCTGATAAGCACTAGCCAAGCCCAGACCGTTTCCCTTGATTCGTGCAAACAGCTTGCCTTGCAAAACAATCGCAAGATCAAAGAGGCAGAAATGCAGGTGCAGGCATCCGGGCAACAGCGGAAGGAAGTTTTCACCAACTTTTTCCCAAAGGTAAGTGTGGCAGCTTTTGCAATGCGCTCAGCCGATTACCTGATCAAAGCCAAGACGCCAGCCATGAACCTGCCGGTTTGGGATGGTAAAAACCCAGGTCAGCTTTTAAACCCTACACAATTCGCTTATATCCCCTCACTATCACTGGGCTTGGTTGATTATATGAATACTGTCGCTGTTACCGTGGCTATGCCTGTTTATGCCGGTGGAAGGATCAGGCGGGGATACAAGCTTGCCCGGCTGGGAGAGGATGTCAATGTATATCAAAAGGCGATGACGCGTGACGAAGTCCTGGCCAGGACAGAAGACCTATTCTGGACATTGCACTCGCTCACAGAAAAAGAAAAGACTATAAGAAGTTACCAGGAAATGCTCGACTCTTTGTACCGTGATGTAAACAATTACACCAGTGCAGGATTAGCGCAGAAGAACGATGCGCTGAAAGTCCAGATGAAGCAGAATGAACTGAAAATAAACATGCTGAAGCTGAAAAACGGCATCAATCTCACCCGGCGGGCCTTATGCCAGCTTGTCGGGCTGGCGTATGATAGTTCGCTGGTCTTCACCGCCCCACCTGACCTGCAGGTTGCATCGGTCATATTCCAGGACCCCGACCAACTTGTGAAAAACCGCAGCGAATACAATTTGCTTAACAAAGTAGTGGAGGTAAAGCAAATGCAAAAAAAGATGGCGGTTGGCGAGTACCTGCCTCAACTTTCATTGGTAGGCACAGGATTTTACTACGATGTTATGGACAATACCGCCAATAACGCCCTGGGCATGGTAAGCCTCAGCATCCCGATCTCTGATTGGTGGGGAGGAAGCCATAAAATAAAAAGGCAGGAAATCGAGCTCGAGCAGGCTGAAAGTTCGCTGCTGGAAAACACTGAAATGTTGTCGCTGCAGATACGACAGGCAGCCAATGAAGTAGGGGAAACCCGCTATCAGGTTAGTGTTTCGCAGGTATCCGTTGAACAGGCCGCTGAGAATCTCCGCATAAGCCAGGACAATTATAAAGCAGGGATCATCGGGATTTCAGATCTGCTGGAAGCACAGGCAGTGGCCCAGCAGGCGAAGGACAACCTCACCGAAGCCCAGTGCCAGTTTCGGAGCAAATTTGCCAGGTACAAACTCATGACCGGAGGTTCATAATGCCCCGCTTGCAGCCGCAGTGTGGATATTAGTAGATTTTATATTTGAATTTCGTTCCCATATTTAGTAACTCAACCTGCCTCCGAACCTGGATGCAACGCATTGATAGGCTGCAAGCTCGTTATAGCCAGTGCTTTATTGTCCACCGTTTATTTTAAGGTTAGCGGAAATATTCCGCCTAAATTACAAGATAAATAGTGAACATAATATTTCCCATTGGTCAAATATGTGATGTCAAATAATACTTCTTGGTTATGATTAAAGTCTCCATGGGTCAAAGGCTCAATTTTTGTGATTGTATTATTCTGAATTTTTTGTAAGTAAGTGCTGTCGTAAATATACACACTCGTTCCTGTTCCACCATTTGGAAATTTAAGTTTGTGAATTTTCTTCGTCTTGTTACGGGTTACGGTTGCTTTAAATTCCAAAGTGTCAAGTCCTACTGGAAGGTCCACATAATAAATTCCGGTGATGTCTTTTAGCCAATTAATATTCCCTACTTTGTCTTGTTTCATACCATTTGCAAAATCAAAAAAATCATAAATGCAATAACCAACCCCTACGATCAAGATGATAATTGAAATTATGAGAATTTTTCTTTTCATTGTAGTGATTTAAGTAGTCGTACTATCGTCTTTTAGCATTGGCTATAACGTGCTGCCGCTAAACGCAGCAATGGTTAAACCTTTGAAAAGCATGAATAATGCTGGTTTTGTTGCGATTAGCGGCATGTTGGCTGCTGTGCTATTGTACCTTTTTATCAAATTCTTCCCAGTTTTTATTTATCCCATGTAACCATTCCCAATAATATTCAAGAATCAATGCAGACATTCCATCTGGTTCATCATTTGTTCTATCATGCATATATAGCTGAAATCTTGAACCTCCCCACAATCCCCAATTATTTCTTATCCACAACCCTAAACTAAGATGGTATTTAATAGTTTCATTTTTCCCTTTGAGTCTTTTTATTTTATCAATATCAACTTTGGGGAGTAGTCTATCAAACTGCAAAAAACAATCTTTTATGTCTTTTGGTATATAAACTCCATTTATAATATCAAGTTGGAATTTTTTTTGATATTCCTGTTCTTCACGGTACTCAATATCTTTATATTTTACTAATTCTTCATTAAATCTAATAGGAGAATTGTGTAATCTACGGTAATATGTATGCAAAATAATGTCTTGCATATTTTTAGAATATATAATGCCTAAGTCGTTAAAATAGTTTGTCAATCTGGATGTTTCATGGAAATACCAATTGTGCCAAAAATCAGCAGTTCCTTTAAAATGACTCTCTATACTATCCTCTGAAATAATTAATAATGTAGATTTTATTTCACTATAATCAGGTTTTGAAAGTTCTTTAAAGCAATCCTCAATATCTTTAGGGATGTAGTTACCATTAATCACTGATTCGTGAATATGAGAAGTATCAACAAGAATCCATTGAGCCCTTAAATTAAAAGAAATAGAAACTAAAAAACATAAAAAAACCTTTCTCATGTTCATTTTCTT
>CAIYES010000573.1 GCA_903925275.1 uncultured Bacteroidales bacterium | reverse complement strand
CAATTGCACTACTTTCAATGAGTACAGGAACCTTTTGGATCACTGCCACAAACAGAGATCAATATGCCTCTGAAGTAAAAGATATCGGACATGGTATATTTACCTACTGTATTCTTCAAGGACTGAAAGGTGGTGCAACATTGAACAACATAGACAATGATGTTACTGTCATGGAATTAGGAACTTACCTTAATAGAGAGATACCTGAACTGGCAAAAAAATACAAAGAGGTTGAACAGTACCCAAATATTTATGGATATGGCCAAGACTTTCCAATAGTCATTGTTAAGAAATACTAAACAATTACTTTTAGATAATCAAAAATTATATCAACAACGGCTAATTAATAGGACTTCTTGTGGCACGCAGTGCCCAGCATGAAGTCCACGTTACACAAAATCAAATGGTGCAGGTTTCCTATCCACTTTCCGCTAATGGTTTCAGTTTAATGGCATCTGGATGGTCTCCAGGGTGCCTTTTATGACCCTGGAGACATCTTCCCGTTCTAATAATATCGACATGCTTAATACGGGCTGGTGCTAAAATAGGACAAGGGGTTTAGCGATTTTTCGATTCCACATTGGACATTCCATAATAACTTGAACCTGGAGTCAAATATATTGAAATTTAACACTCCACAACCAGGAGAAGATGAATTCCAGTGAGTTACTCTCAGGTTCCAAGTCCAGGATGCCAAAAAGAGTCCTGAAATAAACCCTCTGTCTTGGGTATTTATCTGCATTGTGCTTGATGACACCACGCATCTGGTGGCTATGGACATTGAATGTAACAGGGTATTTGTTCCTGAATGATCCATGCCGGTAAAATCCGTAAAGAATAGAATCCTGCCAGCAGTCATCGATCTTCTCGACGACCTTTGAAATCCACCCGTAAAACCCGGGATTGTTTTTAGCGATAATCTTGAATCTCATGGGATGCTCCGGATCAGTATCCATGACCTCCGGTTCCAGTATATATCCCATATCGAAGGCATACTTTGCCAACTCCTCAATGTCCTCATCGGTAAAACGGACATAAAATGCATCATCCCGGCACTGGCCTTCCGCGTGAAAACCCTCGATAATAAAAGGAATGAACTCTTTTTTCATAATGAATAGTTTAGAGTGTAAATGAATGATTGAATTAGCTGAAATAAAAAAGCCAGAGTATCGCTACCCTGGCTCCCCTGATGTGAATGGGACATCTACCCCTCGAAGCCCAAACACACGATCTTCATAATGAAGTCTGCCTTAATATATTGAAACCTATATATCAATCAACAAAATCGATTGTCTCAACCATGCCATTAATCATACCCACATTTGCGGCCTCAACCCCTATTATACATATCTTATTCTTGTATCATTATTATTCAAACAGGTACATAAAGAAACAAGGTCAAACACGCAGGTTCAACAATGGGTGGCACGACAGACGTAACCCATTGAGAATCAAATAAAGGTTAAAATGCCCTTCATTGATAAATCATATCAATTATTACTTACTCTCTCTTATGTATGTTTAACATGTCTATCCAGGGAGTATCCCTACATTTTGGGCCAATCAACAGCCATTATTATGACAATCATTTGTAGTTGTACAGCCTGTATCCATACATTTGTTGCTATACTAACTGTATCCCTACATTTGGCGCCCTCTTCCCCGACCATAAATAGAAAGGGAATGAACTGTGTTGGCGCACACATTGGTTTGGGCTGGATAACCCGTTCAATGTTGTTCATCCCCCTTATACATTGTGGCTGATTCAAAAAAGGGGGTGAACACTTCTCGTGTCCACTCCCCAATTTTCCTTTTACTTGCAAGCGCAAACCATCCTGAACGGGTATTTCTCATTCCCTTCTTGCTTCTCATAACCGAGCTTCAGTTTCGGGTTGAGAACGCCCAATTTGTCAGAACTGCCCTTAATCCACAGCTGTTCCTTTGTTACAGCCTGCCATACAGCCAACAAAGAGGACTGATATGTTTTCACTGTGAAACCATTTACCTTTAACTCCAAGCGGAGATCAGGAACCGTAGGACTTGCCTGTTTGGATTGCTCCAACGTGCTGATAAGTTCAACAGGGAAAGGACTCCAAGCAGTGGTTGGTTGCCAGCCTGCCAATGGGTTGTTTGCCACAATCTTTTTCAGAATTGCAAATGCGACTTCGATAACTTTTGTCATTGTGTAAAAATTTAGAATTGTGAATGAAATTTGATTTATTTATTCCCAACCCCTCGGGAGGTTCTGGGGGGTATAAAGAGAGGGAGGTATACTACCAAAATGGGGAGGCTCTTACATAAACAAGGGGGAGCTTTGTTGGTAAGTTGTCAAAATATGGCATATGAGGGGGGTATATTATGGCTTATGTTATAATATATTTGTAAAAATATTAACTGATGGAAAGAGAGAAGTTGGTTTTGGAATACTACTCTGTAACGGAGGCTGGCGTTGTGACCAGCAATAAGACAGGGTATGAGTTTACTCAGCGAGTGAATGCAAAAGGATATTTACGCGTTTTTCTATCCATAGGTAGCAAAGTGTATCAGTGTAGAGTACATCGTCTGGTGGCTGCAAAGTATATTCCCAATCCTTTCAATTATCCCCTTGTGCATCACAAGGACTTCGTTAAGACCAACAATCATAAGGATAACCTGGAATGGAGTACCACTAATAAAATCTACGCTCATTCAGATTCTCAGGGAAGGGTCAAGAGGTATGGAAGTAAGGCTGGTAGGGCAAAGTTGGTCGAACAGCAGGTAATCATAATTCGTAAGAGATTGCGTTCCGGTGAAAGTCAAAGGAGGGTTTATGATGATTACGCGACTAAGATCAGCTGGTGGTCCTTTCGTAATATTTGCCGGGGAAAGTCTTGGACTCAAATAACATGATGACGCTGCGGGAAAACAAAGAGAGTGGTATCCCTGCTGAGAGGGCCAGGGGCTTCTGAATTCGGTGCAACTTCATGAACTGAATTCCGGATGGAGTGCCCGATGCATTCGTGCAGTTGACAACAAAATGGAAGTATGTGCTATCGGGTTATTTCATTGTTCGAAACGGATGCATGCTATTGCCAAACAGGTAACTCATGGTGTGGCTTCTGGGGAGATGATGGAGTTGTCTTTGTACTTTGCGGATAGTTAAGGGGTTCGTTTCAGATACTATTTCAGAAAACTATTGTCCAGAAAATCTTTAAAGAATAAAACATTGAGAATTATAACCCAAAAAGCAAGTAAAACTATTGTACTTAAAATGAAAACATAGGTGGAGGTATCCGATAGGTTGTTTAGAAATGCTAAGGTAATCAAAGCACATATAATTACAATGAGATGATATATAATTGGATACCACATCCAGAATTTGTGATATTTTCTATATTTAGCTATGTTTTTAAATTGCAAATGTACAGCTGATAGTTTAGTTTTTAAATCATCATCCTCTGATTCATCCTGAATCCTTTCATTTTCATCATCAATACTTGTTTCATCTAAATAGTTATATCTAAATGAATTACCCGGATTGGTGATTTTGTTGAAATCCTCAACATGTTCAAGTATTAATTTGTCAAGGTATTGAAGTTTTATCGTAATTGAGGTTATAAGAAATCCAAGGAAAAAACCCGTCATTTTAATTATTGTGGTTAATATCTCACTTTTATGGCTATTATCTTTCATTGAAATAATTCCTGGGAAGCAATTATCAATTAATGTAATGATAATTGCTAATAGCAAGATAATAATTGAAGATATTACAATCTGGTAGATTTTCTTTTTGGTTTCTTTTTTTTTGAATCGTTCATTCATGGTTATAAGTTTTAGAGATTTTAATATTTATAGGACTTGTTTATTATACTAAAAGGCTATTACTCTTAATTATTAGTAACAATATAAGCATGAACAATGAAATTCACCCAATATTTAATATCAATTTTAGCATCGTCTTAGAAATAATAATTGGATTGGATTCCATTCCAAATTCAATGTTTTTACTCAAACTTCAACTTCGGCAACCCCTCCACAATCTCCACCGTTTTCACGCTCAAATTGATAATACTCAACAACAAATCCAAGATGTACCTCGGATTTCCAACTTCCTCCGCCCAATCATTTGGATCGTTCCTTATACTACTTTCTTTATGGGTGGTCACCTGGTAACGCTCCATGATCCATTCAATGGCGCTCTTGCCGTTCACAACATATTCGTATGCTTTCTCCGGAATGTTTTCAATGGTGATCTTACTGTTGAAGAGAATGGTATCCTTCTGGTTTTTCTTCGGGAACCTCATTTTTTCAACACGGTAGAAACCACTCTCAGCGCCATTAACAACGACACCCTCAAAAGGAGGTACTTGCTCATAGTTGATATGCAGTTCTGCCAACACACGGCCGGCTTTGCTAAATTTCCAGAAATCGTAGGGCTCTTCTACCAAAGGAATCCGTGGCAACATCTTCTTTAAATCATTTGCAAACCGGGTTCGATATTCTGGGCTGTGTAGGATGCCATACACGAAATAAAAAATATCTTCCTTACATACTCGGTTCCCGTACATTTTATGCGCCCGGTCAAGAATGAAATCGGAAACCCCATCCCTGCGGATGAAATCGCTATCGGTAGCTTCATCAAATAAGGTAGGGCTTGATTTCTGACGTTCTTCGTAGTAGTAAAGTGAAAAGCATTGAGCATTAGATTTTAGTTGAACATCTGGAGCCAAATTTGTTATTAGAGAAGAAAAATCCTTATTGCTACCGACCCCAGTTATGCAGATTATCTTGTTATCGACTTTCCCGTCTAAAATCATTTTGGGTATTTGGTAAACATATTCATTGAAGTGCCTATCGAAATAATAAAATTGTTTTTGGAATGGACGGTAATATGTGATGATAACACTGCTTTTCTTGTACGAACAAGAAATGTTTCTATTCATTAAATTTTTTAAAGAGCGTGTCCAACTAATATTCTCTGGATTCGTATCAATAATGTCATCTACCTCAATTGTTAGATTTGCCTGTTTTTTAAAATTATATGATTGTAATTGTTGGTTATAAAAATGAATCATTTGTAGGATTTTTGATTCTAATTTGTTCTTTGAAAAATTAGAAACCCAACCATCCCGGTTTGACTGAACACCATTTGAACTAATTGTAAATATTGATTGTCCTTCTTTTTCTTTTGATGAAATCGAAATAAAGGTCTCGAACAGGTCATTCCGAAGGTTAAGCCAATCCCCATGTTCATTGGGCTGTAAAGTTTGCCAAGGTATTGCTGGATTGCTAACCGAACGGAATTTACTGACAATATCAAGTTTTTCTTCTCGATTCAAATAATCGCCTATATCGGAGTATTGAATTGAACCATTAGTAGTGGTTCCTTCTAATTTTTTCACCAAAAGGGTAATAGCAATTGGCGTACGTGAACCTCCACCAAATACATTTCCTGCTTCCTTTCTTCTCAGTTCTCCCTGCGTCCGTGCATTACCTCGTAGATTAAATACGTAAATGGCAGAAAATTCTTTTTTAAGGCACTTCCGAAATCCTTCGTGAGCATTATTGTCAATCCATCCACCGTCTGTTACAAAGCAGATTATCCCTCCATGTTTATTATCAAGCCTGTCGGCACTCCATCTAAATGCCTTTATGTAAGAATTATATAATGAGTTTTTATTCGTTGCATCCGTTTCAGCCGCAAAAGTTTTTGCAATGCGACTATCCAATTTCCGATAACTTTGGTTTTGTGCGTTATCATTGGCGGATTTCTGTCCCACTGAATATGGTGGATTACCGATAATCACACGTAAGGGAGCTTCCTTTTGTGCTGCAACACGTGCTGAGTTTTGAGGGAACATTTCTGAGAACATTTTTTCGCTTTCATCGGTCTCCCCTAATTGAAACGTATCGGTCAAACAAATACCCTCAAAGGCCTGGTAAGCATCAGAACCTAATGCATCATGATATGCATTTTCAATATTGATGGCGGCAATGTAGTATGCCAGAAGCACAATTTCATTGGCATGGATTTCCTCAGAATATTTACGAGGCAAGTCATCGTGTGAAATAAGACCACTTTGCAGGAGTCGGGTGATGAACGTGCCGGTGCCGGTGAACGGATCGAGGATGTGAATGTTTTCATCCGACAAGTTGCGGTCAAATTCCTTCTTCAAAACATCATTTACCGAATGGATGATAAAATCCACCACCTCCACAGGGGTATAAACGATGCCCAGCTTTTCCACCATCTTCGGGAAAGCGGTTTTAAAGAACTTATCGTACAATTCAATGATGATACGTTGCTTGCCTTCGGCATTGTCAATTCCTTCTGCACGCATTCGTACAGACTGGTAAAATTTATCAAGCACCTCGGTATCCTTTTCAATGGCCTCCTCCTCCAATAAATCAAGCATCGTTTGCATGGAAACCGAAATAGGATTGTTCTTCACGAATGAATACCCTTCAAACAATGCTTCAAAGACAGGTTTGGTGATGATGTGCTATGATAACATCTCTACCGCTTCCTGTTCCGTGATGGCAGGATTGATGTTTTTTTGCAACCCACTCAGGAATTCTGCAAAGGCTTTCTAGTGTTCATCCTCTTTTTTAATGAGCCGGTTGATCCTTTCTACCTGATGTTCGGCAATCTCAGCCACATTCCGGGCCCATTGTTCCCAATACCTGCGATCTCCTACCTTTTGGACCATCCGGGCAAAAACCACGTTTTGAAGTTGTTCAAACTGGATGGCTAACTGGGCAGAGACGCTTTGCGAAGCGTCTCTGCTACCATATTCTGCTCCAGGTTCGGCAGCAATGGGCGTATCACCATCAAAGGAATATTCCGGTCTTCCAACCAGGATCTGTTCCGGGCGACGCCGGTTGAGTTCAATTTTATTGACGGTGGCATTAAAACGGTCATCGTGGGCACGGAGGGCATTCAGGACTGTCCACACTACTTTGTACCGTTCATTGTCATCAAGCGCTTTGTCGGCTTCAACATCAGATGGCACAACGACCGGAATAATGATGTAGCCATATTTTTTTCCCGTAGATTTACGCATCACCCGACCTACGGATTGCACCACATCCACCTGTGAATTACGGGCAGAAAGGAACATCACTGCATCCAGTGATGGCACATCCACCCCTTCGCTCAGGCAACGAACGTTAGTCAATACCCGGCACTCACGCGGATCATCACTAGTAGCTTTGAGCCAGCCCAGCATTTCATCGCGCTGAGGGGCCGACATGGTGCCATCGATATGTTGCGAAGCCAATGATACCATCTGCTCTTTTTTCTCTTCCGGAAGAGAATTCAGGTAGGTATCTGTAGTGCTGTTGAATGTGCCGGTAATTTTTTTTGAGATCGCAATACTCTGGCAGAATGCCACCGCCCTTCGCATTGGTTCCGGGTCGCTCTGTTTGATTTCATGCGCATCGGTTAAAAACTGTTTAGAAAGCGCATTGATACAGCCGATCAGTTTAGAGGCATCATCAGAATTGATTTCATTGTCCACTCCGGCAATCATCTTTTGAACTGCCGGGGGAACATCCTTGTCACTCAGTGTTAGGATCAATACTTTGTAATCGGTGAGCAGATCGCGTTCTACCGCTTCGCCAAAACCAATACGGTAGATTTCCTCTCCATAGATTGAAAGATCATCCATGGAACACAGAATCGCATCAGCTTGCGCAGCTTTACCCTTGGCATCATCGCTGTACAAGCGTGGTGTGGCTGTCATGTACAATCTTTTACGAGCCTGGATGAAACTGTTGTCGTGAACCTTGATAAATGCCGATGAATCCTCCTGGGTAAGTGTTACGCCGGTGGTCCGGTGGGCTTCATCACAGATGATCAGGTCGAAAATTCCGAAGGGATTGGGAGATTTATCCAGATTCAACAGCTCTTTCTGCGCCCGGGCAATCACCTCAATGGATTGATAGGTGGAGAAAACAACGGTCATGCCTGTTTTTCCGGTAGCCCGGATAATTTTAAACTGATGGACGATGCTTCTCATATCGGTAGAAGCAGGCAGCGCCAGATCCACGATGCTGAAGCTGTCGGAATCTTCATTCTTGGATTTCTTCCGGGATACTTCGGGATCAGAACAGATACAAACCGCATTGATGGGTTCCCTGGCATCGGCAGACCACTCACGCAAGGTTTGTCCCAAAAGGGAGATGGAAGGAACCAGGAACAGGATCAATCCCTTTCCATCGGTCTCATGCTCTGCAATACGCAAGGATGCAAATGTTTTTCCGGTCCCGCAGGCCATGATCAACTTGCCGCGATCGGATTTTTTAAAATGGTTGTTGGTCAGTTCTAATGCTTTGGTTTGATGTGGCCGAAGTACTTTTTTGGCAGTTCTGGAAAGTTCACCTGAGATACCCTGTTCAAGATTTTCCCAATCGACAGGGGCTTCCTGCAAATCATAAAGGTTGATTCTGGAAACTGGAGGACTCTGGTTCCTTATCGCTTCTGATGCATTGGCTCCCCATTTATTGGTGGTAGAGATCCATAACCGATGAGAAAAACTAACTGTTTTAAAGTTTTCATCTTTGAACTCCCTGCTCGATGTTGAAAGAAATGAATCAACAGCAGGTTTGTCGAGATAGGTATCCTCCTGAAAACATTTGCACTGAACTGCCCAATAATCGCCATTATGTGTCATTGTCACCAGGTCAATTCCGACATCCTGACCACCGAAATCCTTTTTCCCAGGGAACTCTTTCCATAGCCATACTCTCTTGAACAGGTAAGCATATTTGGGATCAGTTTCAAGGTACGCCTGCATCAATCGTTCAAACCGATCGCCTTTGTCGCGTTCGGAGAAGGAGTATTTGCGGTATTTGTTTAGTATTTGCTGGAAGGACATTGGTATGGATTGGTTGACGTTATTTTATTTTGGTTGGAGTGTGTTTTTAGCTTACCTTGTTCAAAGTGAAAAATAATATTCTTTGATTTTGTTGGCCATTAACCTACGGCGCAAAATCAAAAAATCCGAATAATGTTCGATATTCATTTGAATTAACTCCGTTGGCACACAGTTCATTTGCAAATTTGCCATAAATTCCGCTTCATTTGCAAGACCACTAACCTGAAGGTTGCTTTCAACCATTTGATTCATCAGAATTTCAAAATATTCATGGGGGGCTTTATTTCCCACTTTGATATTAATTTCAGATTGCATGTAAACATAGTTTGCAACCTGATTGTATTTACTCCTGTCTAAGCCGTTTTTCTTTAAATAGTCTTTTGGGAAAAGATGATGGATATCGCCGCGCAGAGAGATGAGGTCACTTACCAGGACATCTTTGGATAAAAACCCTTTGTCGTTTGCTTTTACCTGTGCTGCTAAATAAACGTGGAAATAGGGGCTACTTGCGACCGAAGTATCCAGACTCTGTGGTAATGAAGCATTCCAAAATGCATCAGACAATTCACCCTCCTCCTTCTCCTTCAAGTATTCATCAAATGGTTTTTGAGAAATTTGTTTAATGTCAAAATCAAAAACACTTTCAGGAGAGCCTGAATATCTGCCGGTCAGGATTGAAAACACCAGCCACCGTCTCACATAACTCTCAATTGCAACAGAATTAACCTGCAACTCTTTAAGTTTAAGATAAACGATGTATGCGAAGTTTATTACGTTCTGGGAACGGATCAGCTTGGGTGATATAAATCCAGCGGATTTGATGATCATCAGGAACCGTTTGAAGTTGGTTTCGTTGATGAAGTTCTCAACCCCGATTTTCAGCGTTGCGAATGATTGTTCAGCAATTGTATCCTCAAATGTGCGGGTTTCAAAATTTCTTCCTGATAGTAAACTAACCAGGTCTGCAAGTCTTCCCCGGTCAAATTGAGATGTAAACGCCACTCTTATCAAGTCATTATAATCCGGATCGTACAAATCTTCGTTTTCTACTTTGAGCCATTGCATCTTTTGGAAGAAAGGTGTTTTGGCGAATTCCTGGTCATTGTCAACAATATGCCTGTAAAATTCAGGAGCAATGGCTAAATGACAAAAGTAATCAATGGCTTTTCGCAGGTCATTTCCATTGTATTCAGTATTGGAAGCAATTTTACTCATTACAAAATCCGCTTGGCTTAATACTACACCCTTTGAATTAATGCGGATAAATATTTCGGTAACTGTTTCAATGTCTAAATCGTGAGCTAATTCTATGAGGCCAATCTGCTTTTTAGGAATGTTGATCAGCCCTGAGAATGCATTTCTAACCTGCTTTTTATCAACATCAGGATTTAACTCAAAGTAATTATCTGCAACTTCAAACAAATCTGTTTTACCATTTATAGCCTCCGCAATATCATGTAGCCAGGTTTTGTCCTTTAAGATGGCCGGGTTTTGAACTTCAAATCTTTCATCTATCGGATGGAAAGCAATTTTGATTTTAACTCGCTGATAGGTCTGATTTATTACATATTGGCCCAAAATCGCTGCCGTCAATGCAGTAACTCTTTGCTGTCCATCAATCAGTATCTTTTTGCCTTTACTCATGCTCCCGTCTTTCAAACGAACATTTGGGTTTTGCCAGGCAATAAGGTACCCAATGGGATAACCTTGATACAAACTATCCATTAAGTCTCGGACCTTGGAGCTGTCCCAAACAAATGGTCGTTGAATCTCCGGAATTGCAATTTCTCCTGTGGTAACCCAGGATAATATGTTCTCAATTAGATGCTGGTTTACTGAATATTTCTGCATTATTATTTATTTTTGTTCTGCCCCTGTTTTGGTACAATGCACTGGAATCAATCAATCCGCCATTCCGACTGACCACGTGTATAATATCTCAATATTCTACGAATGGCATTAATGACAAATATATCAAAGTTCTTTAAATGCCCTTATAAAAATAGTTCAATGGAAACAGTATTGCCGGAATGGTGACTTAGTTTGCTCCGGAATAAAACGAGTGGCTCAGTTTTACCAAGGCATTCTCACGGAACAAGGATGCCTATCGAAAAGGTAGTATCTGACATCACCGGGAAGCAGATCGTTCGTCTATCTTCATCTACATGTGTATCGGGTGGCTTAAGCAGAAGTGTTCACAAAGGTCATATCAGACTTCAATTAAAATTTCTATTTACAAATCGAGTCAAGAATAGCTCAAGGTTTGCTTGCTTTTGATGGGGTAAGCCAATCAATTACTGCTGATGGGGCAGTTCCCTTAATGATTTGCCTGATCTTTATTTTTAATTTAAATTGGAAATTTTAAGTAATGCAAATATGGCACCTTCAATGTTGGGATTTAAATAACAGTGCTCTCTCAAGTTAAACATATTTAAGTATGCTGTTTCAACAAAGTCATCTTTCTGTTTTTCATAGATTTTATAACGGTATCCATTTGTCGTAATTATTTTTTTACAATTTGGATAATCTTTTGAATAGTTCAATGCTTGTTGACTTGTGAAAGAAAGTCCATCGTCAAAACGTTTTGTTTCAATTATTATTAAAGGGGAGGTTTTGTAGTCTCCAGTAAAAGAGTTGTTGAAAATTGCAATGTCTATTTTGTGGTATTCAATTTTAATTTTCTGTTCAGACCAACCAAGAGAAATTAAAAGCGGAATAACCAAAAACGTTCTTATTTCGTGTTCAAGTACATTTTTATCCTTCTCGAAATACCACATTGTGAGTTTTTTTATTCGTTGTATTGTCTGGGTGATGTTTTCTGAATCTTGTATTCGCAACCCAAAGTCAATGAGACTTTGAGATATTTCCTCAAAATCGATTAGCTTAGGAACTTTAAAATCCTTATAGTTGGCTATCGTTCTGCACATTACAAATTCTTCTGAATTTATTCTATTAATTACTGTCGTGTCATAGCATCTTGTCAAAGTGCTACGAACTAAAATTGATTTTTCAAAAACTATTTCTTTTTCAGGCATGTACCATTTTACTTCTATAAGGTGTTGTAGGTCCCAACCATCTACATCACCAAAAATTTCATTGAATTCATAATCCGAGATTGCTTCACCCACTGCTTTAACAATTTTTTGTCCGCCTCGTAGAATAACCCAATCACCTTTTTTAATTCGGCTAATCACCGCCCCCCAATTTTTGTCTGGATTTTCTTGATAAAATAATTTTGTTTCGGACTTTCTTTCATCACCGGGATTCCCAGGACCAACAAGTGCAACACCAAAGTCAAGAAAAATTTGACTATAATCTCTGGAACTGTCTCCTGAACCAATTTGCCAGATTTTTTGTTTAGTGATAGAAAGTTTCATCTGTGGGTTAGATTATATTGTATTGGCACAAAACAATTAAGGATTCCATCTACAATGTACGAAAAAATAAATATTGTACTCAAATCCATGTTGTGATATCAGTAGCGTTGCGTATAAATTATTAAAAGTTCTTTGAAAGTCTTGATATATCTTCGTTTGCAGAGTTTTTTAGCGATCCGAGATTAGAATTTGGT
>CAIYES010000572.1 GCA_903925275.1 uncultured Bacteroidales bacterium | reverse complement strand
CTATTGCCTACTGCCTATTGCCTACTGCCTACTGCCTACTGCCTATTGCCTACTGCCTATTGCCTACTGCCTACTGCCTACTGCCTATTGCCTACTGCCTACTGCCTATTGCCTACTGCCTACTGCCTTATCCTTAGGAATCTTGCGTGAAAAAATCACCTATCTTTCTGATTTTAAACACTTAACGTATTCATCGACGAATTTCATCCGTTCGTCGGGTCATAACCAGTACTCGTCGATTATATTCTTATTGAATCTAAATATACGATAACTTTGCATCTCAATAAATTAATTATCAATGCTTTATTAAATAATTGTTAAATAAATGTCAGCATGTAACGTTTTATTTGGCGTTACGTCTTATCGACACAAAAATGAAACCGATTAAAATAAAAAATGAAAAAAACCAATAAAATGATAACAATGAAAACGATATATATATTTGCTTCATTTCTCGGATTGCAATTCAACACAATTTTGGCAGCAGGAAATTTAAGTGGTGTACCAGTATCCATAAATAATGCAGCAAACATAACTTATGTTTTTCTTCCTGCTGTTATTCCTGCAGAAGCAAAATTTGAGGAGAGTCCTGATATGACCGACAACACGCTTTTCCTCTCCGGATTAACTCCCATGATTCCTGTCACTGCTGAGTCAGGTGACGAAGCTCCGGCAAATGAAGTTAATTTTATCAACCTGGCACCGGTCATGCAAAAAGAGATTGATTTGGAAGATGAAACCATAACCGCCGGATTTATTTCCATTGTTGACCTGGCCCCGGAGGCACCTTCTTATGCCGAATTTGAAGATTACCTTTAACCCTCTATATAACTCCCGTTAAGTTAGTTTTAAATATCAAAAGCCCGCAATAGCGGGCTTTTGATATTTTGATAAATGATTTATTTCGATTTTTCGGGTTAATCTTTATAAAACTCCCGCAGGGAACCAAAGTAGCTGTTGTCCCAACCATCCACGAAATCATCATATTCATCATCCGGAATGTTGGTATGAATCAACTCTACGGAAGTACCCGTACCCTTGATATGCAGGATGAGTGTAACAATTGACTCCTCCTCCTGGTCGCCAAAGTACCATTGCTGCACAATCTTTTTTCCTTCTTCAAATGCAATATTTTGTCCGACAATGCTTCCATCCCATAATGAAAATTCTGACCCTGGAACTGTTGACATTTCAGCCGGTTCACCAGTCCAAAGCTGCAAGGTGACAGGATTCGTTAATGCATTGTAAACATCTTCAGGCGGTACAGGAAGGCTGTAGTATTTTTTAAAATTTTTCATAAGGTTCTTATTGGTTTTTCACAACTAAAATGCAAAAATGCAGACTGGTCGTATTACCGTTTCCGTAACTCGTATTTATACCTTGTCTCGGCCTCCATACTTTTATCTGCGATAAAGATAATGGTTTTGCCTCCGTCGAGAATAACCGGAAATTTATCTGCTGTCGATCCGGTCAATAGTTTTGAATGAGGAACATTAAACCGGTGATTTGCCATATTCATCTTGTTTGTCAACACATCATTTTTCATTTTTCAATTTTTAATACAATTATTTTCTTGGCTGTGTTCACTCCGGATAGTGTTTGCCGGGGTGATCTCCTTGTTTTATGCTCACAAGGTACGGATCATTTTTGATCCTTGCCATCTTTATTATCAATTAGTTTTTAACAGCAAGTCACTGCCAGACTTTTAATCCTCCATGCAAGTTATAATTCTTTTTATCTTTGCGGAAATGTTAAAACCCTGTATTTCTGCCGGCGACCGAAATACCAGGTAAAACTTCCTGCCGGCAATCCAGTTAAACACGCATTCCAAGGGTCATGAAAACCAATGTAAGTTATATCCTTTATGCCACTGCTATAATTTTTCTCCTTAGCTCATGCAACGGAACTAACAAGAAAAATGAAGGTACTGTTGCCAATGCCACGGTCTCCTTTATCGAGGGGTATATCGTCAAACCTTCAACGATCGATGAAACCATTCTCATCTCAGGCACGCTCAGGGCATTCGAAGAAACAGTGCTGATGCCAGAAGTCTCGGGGCGGGTGGTTGGGTTGAACCTGCCGGAAGGGCAATTTGTGAAAAAAGGCACTTTGCTTGTCAAAATTTTCGATGGGGAACTGCAGTCTCAGTTAAATAAGGCACATACCCAGTTGGAGATCGCACAGCAAACGCTTACCCGTCAGACTGAACTGCTCAAGGTTGACGGAATCAGTCAGTTGGAATATGATCAGACCAGGTTGCAGGTCAATTCCATCAAAGATGATATCGACCTGCTGAAAGTGCAAATAAGCAAAACCGAGATCCTGGCTCCTTACGATGGCGTAATCGGACTGCGGAATCTCAGCCCCGGAGCTCAGATCACCCCTGCCACAGCGGTTGCTACCATTCGTGAAAGCGACAAATTAAAACTGGATTTCGCAGTACCGGGGAAGTACAGTCAAATGATCCATGCCGGGACAAAGGTTAAATTTTCCGTAGAGGGGGATGATAATAAATTCGATGCAGTAGTGATGGCCACTGAAGAGGGCATCGAACTCAATACTCGCAACCTCAAAGCCAGGGCATTGGTTGAAACCCATGGACCTTCGCTGGTACCAGGCGCTTATGCCAATGTTGAATTAAGATTGAATGAAGATCATCAAGCACTGATGATTCCCACTCAGTCAATTATCCTCCAGGAACGGAACAAACGGGTGATCGTTTGCAAAAACAGGAAAGCTGTCTTTACCAACATTAAAACCGGTGTCCGAAAAGCTTCCGAAATCATGGTTACCGAAGGGCTGAATGAAGGAGATACCATTGTTACCACCGGAGTCCTCTTCATAAAACCCGGGTCGGAACTCAACTTCGCCAAAGTCAAATAAAAGAATCCCATGACTATTTCCGATTTTGCAATCAAACGTCCGGTAGCATCGATTGTCATGAGCCTGATCATCGTGCTGTTTGGCGTGGTAGGGTTTTCCTTTCTGGGTATTCGTCTTTATCCTGCCATCGATCCGCCAACCATCACAGTGCAAACATCATATACCGGCGCCAATGCCGACATCATTGAATCGCAGATCACCGAGCCCCTTGAGAAAGCCATTAACGGCATTGAAGGGGTTCGTTCAATTTCGTCCTCCTCATCAACCGGGAGCAGCAACATCACTGTAGAGTTCAATGTTGGAGCTGACCTGGAGAAAGCAGCCAATGATGTACGCGACAAAACCAGCCAAGCCGGTCGTAACCTACCTCAAGATATTGATGCTCCGCCAGTTGTGACAAAAGCCGATGCCAACAGTGACCCCATTATTACCATGTCGGTGCAGAGTACCACCATGAATGCCATTCAATTGAGTGAATATGCAGAAAATGTATTGCAGGAAAAACTGCAGACCATTCCGGGAGTAAGCGCTGTGGGGCTTTATGGACAAAAAAGACCCGCCATGCGCCTCTGGCTGAACCCCAAAAAAATGGCGGCATTCAACCTGACTGCTGAAGATGTGAGCATGGCGCTACAGCGGGAAAACGTGGAACTTCCGGGTGGAAAAGTCAGAGGAAGTTCAACTGAGCTCATCGTTAAAACCTTTGGTCGACTTACTTCTGAGGAGGATTTTAACAATATGATCATCCGACAATCAAATGATCAGGTGATCCGCCTCGGCGATATCGGTGAGGCAGTGCTTGGTCCTGAAAACGAAGAAACCAGCGTAAAACTAAATGGAGCTGATGGAATTTCGCTTGCCCTCATTCCACTTCCCGGGGCCAATGACATTGCTATTGCTGATGAATTTTACAAGCGTTTCGCCGAGATTCAAAAGACCATGCCCCCCGGATTAAAATTGTTTATCGGGTACGATAAAACAAAATTTGTCCGCCAGTCTGTAACTGATGTGGCAGAAACCCTGGCTCTTGCGATTTCACTGGTAGTACTGATCGTGTTTTTATTCTTCCGCAACTGGGTAATCGCCCTGCGCCCCCTTATAGACATTCCAGTATCCCTTATCGGATCTTTTTTCATCATGTACATCTTTGGTTTTTCGGTAAACGTACTGACACTGCTGGCCATTGTACTGGCAACCGGGCTCGTGGTTGACGACGGGATCGTTGTCACCGAGAACATCTATAAAAAAATTGAACAGGGGATGGATAAATACAGGGCGGCATTTGCAGGGACAAAGGAGATACTTTTTGCTGTTATCTCTACATCCCTGACCCTGGCAGTGGTTTTTATCCCGGTAATCTTTTTACAGGGCTTTACAGGCAGGTTGTTCCGCGAATTTGGGATCGTACTGGCCGGAGCGGTATTGATATCGGCCTTTGTTTCGCTCACCCTCACCCCTGTGCTGAACATCAAAATGGGTGGCAGCAATATAAAATCAAAGAAGTTTTACCAGATGACCGAGCCCTTTTTCGTGGGTATGGATCAGGGCTATCGCAGATGGCTTGGTGCAATTATTAACCGCCGCTGGATTGCTCCTGCCATCCTGGGAGCATGTCTGGTGCTGATGTTCGTGCTTTTTAAGCTTCTGAAGTCTGAGCTGGCTCCATTGGAGGATCACAGCATTATCCGAACCTCAATCACCGCACCTGAGGGTACCGATTTCGACAACATGGCGATCCTGGTCAACAGGATCGGCGATGAGGTAAGGGATAGTATCCCGGAAGCCAGGCTGGTATTTGCACGTGCCGGATCGGGTTTTGGAGGTGGCAGTTCGTCGACCAATACCGGTGGGATAAATATATTTCTGAAGGAACCCAATGAACGAAAAGCAACCCAACAGCAGGTCTATGACAGGTTGGTCAAACTATATAAAAAATTTCCTGAAGCCCGGATCATACCCAACCAGGAGCAGACAATCTCCACCTCGCTTTCTGCAGGATCACAGCTGCCGGTGCAATTTGTGATCCAGAATCTTGAATTCAGCAAGCTGCAACAGGCCATCCCCCGTTTTATTGATGAGGCACGAAAGGACCCCGTTTTCGGGAATGTGGATGTGAACCTGAAATTCAACAAACCGGAGATCAATATCATGGTCGATCGCATGAAGGCAACTGACATGGGCGTTAATGCCATCGATATTGCCAATACACTTCAATTTGCATTAAGCGGTAAGCGTTATGGTTATTTTCTCAGGGATGACAAACAATATTTCGTGATCGGGCAGTTTGATCGTGAGAACCGCAACAAGCCATCGGACATTGCCTCCATGTATGTGCGAAGTAACAACGGAAACCTGGTACAGCTTGACAACCTGGTACAAATGTCAGAGAGCAGCCAACCCCCTACCCTGTATCATTTCAACCGTTACAAATCAGCTACCATCTCTGCATCCCTGGCCAAAGGGAAAACCCTTGGAGAGGGGATCATCGCCATGAAGAGGATTTCAAAAGGGATACTTGACGAGACTTTCCATACTGATCTGCTCGGACCTTCTCGTGACTTTGTTGAAAGCAGTTCGAATACCTCATTTGCCCTGGTACTGGCGCTGTTGCTGATCTACCTGATTCTGGCCGCCCAATTTGAGAGTTTTATCGACCCTTTCATCATTATGTTTACTGTGCCTTTGGCCATTACCGGGGCATTGCTATCGCTCTTCATTTTCGGAAGTACCCTGAACATTTTTTCTGAGATCGGGATCATCATGCTGATTGGCCTGGTGACGAAAAACGGAATCCTGATCGTGGAATTCGCAAACCAGAAACGAAAACAGGGGCTACCCAAAGCTGAGGCAGCATTCGAGGCGGCTGCAGCACGCCTTCGCCCGATCCTGATGACTTCGCTGGCAACCATGTTCGGTGCGCTGCCAATCGCACTGGCCCTGGGTGCCGGAGCCCAAAGCCGTACACCCCTGGGAATCGTGGTTGTAGGAGGGTTGCTTTTCTCGCTCATCCTCACCCTTTTTGTAATTCCGGTCATGTACATCATGATGGCCGGGAAAAAAGAAGAGGTTCCCGATTATTCGCACCATGACGCCTGAATCCATGAAAAAGAGATTGTTGTTATACGCCGGATTATTGATCTGCATCCAGATAACCTCTGCCCAGGATTTAAAACTTCTCACGGTTGATGAGGCTGTAAGCATTGCCATGAAAAACAATTTCGACATCCGGTTGGCCCGCAACAATGCCGACATTTCAAGGATCAACAATACGCTTGGGAATGCCGGAATGCTTCCTTCTGTTTCGCTGAACGGTACGGATAATTATTCCCTTACCAATGTCAACCAGAATCTGGTTAACGGAACCTCAATTGAGAAGACCAACGGGTATTCTAACTCATTCAATGCAGCCATAGCCTTGAACTGGACACTGTTCGACGGCTCAAAAATGTTTGTCACCAAAAACAAACTGGGGCAGATTGAAAAACTCGGGGAAATCCAATTCAGGGATATGATTCAGCAATCTGTGTACGGTGTTATCGTGGCCTATTACAATGTAGTAAGTCAGAAACAGCAGTTGCAATCGATCAACGAAGTGATGGCCTATAACGTAGAGCGGGTAAAGATCCTCCAGAAGAGTTTTGATGCGGGTTTAGGCCGAAAAACCGACCTGCTGCAGGCAAAAATCGACCTTAATGTGAACAGGGAATTGGAGATCAACCAGAAAACCGTCATCCTAAACAGCAAACACAACCTGAATGAACTTCTCAGCCGGGATCCGCAAACACCTTTTGATGCAAGTGATTCCATTCCGCTGAATTACACCCCCGATGCGAAAGACTTACTGCAAAAGCTGTACGAGACAAACACCAGTGTTTTATCCTCCCAGAAACAGGTTGACATTGCGCGGTTAAGCCTTAGCGAGTTTAAAACACTCTATATGCCCCGGCTGAATTTCAATGCGGCATACAATTTCCTGCAAAGCAACAGCAATGCTTCTCAGATTTTGTCGAACAGCTCCTATGGCCCACAAATGGGAGGCAGCCTTGTTGTGCCCATCTATCAGGCCGGGAATGTTTCTCGACAGGTAAAGACGGCCAGAATCCAGTCAGAGTCGGCCCAAATCGGTTTGGAAAGTGTAAAACTTCAGGTTAATACTGAGTTGCAGCGTGCCCTTATTGAATTTGAAGACCAGCAGCAATTGCTGAAATTCGAAAAGGAAAATTACGCCCTTGCAAAAGAAAACCTGAACATATCCCTGGAGCGTCTTCGCCTGGGACAAACAACAGCCCTGGAAGTCAGGCAGGCTTCTGAGAGTTTTGCCAATTGCCTTGGCCGCCTGGTTGCATTTCAATACAACCTGAAGGTCGCCGAAACCAAACTGAAACAACTTGTTGCAGGATTATAGGTAAAGTCTGGAGTCAATTACGTGACTTCTAACAGCTTTTTGGGTACTATGATGATCCTTACTCTTTCACAACTTTCGCCTGGAATACTGCTGTGTCGCAGGTCAGCAACAGGAAGTAAATACCTTGTGGCAGCGATTGAATATTCAGATCAAGGGTATTGTCATGCCGTGAATATGCCGGAGTGCAGTTCATCCCGGTTAACGACAGCGCAAGGACTTGCAGATTACCTGCAGGAATTCCGGCCGGAAGCATTATGGAACAACGATCGGAGGCGGGATTGGGATAAACTTTCAGTTGATACGAAATTGAGGCAGGTTCGCCTGTTCCCACAGGATTTCCCCATATCAGATATGCATATTCAGGATGGTCAATGAATGGATTGCGGTTATGTTGCATCCCATACACGGTATTGTTCCGGTCGATTTCCTTCTGAGAAACGGGATCAACGCTGCTCCAATGCAGCATAAGTTGCAAAGCCCATGGCTTGAGCTGGGAGCCGGTCGTAGCGGGACTGCCTGCCCAGCCTGAGTCTTCGGTATAGTACCTCGTTGACATATAAAAATAGGTGCGGGCAAAATCACCTTTGTATTCGTTGATGGGTTCAAATACCGTTCCGGTATAACCCGGCCAGGTGCAGGTACCAAGTTTGCTGCCATTCAGGGATGTCCAGGTCGGAGAAGCCACCGTGCCATAGGGATAGTTGTCACGCATCCCGTTTACCTTTCCATCGGTAGGATATATGTGAAAAATATCAGAGTTCATGGGAGGTGTATCGTTGAACCAGCTCTTTGGCCAGGAGTGTTCACGGTTGTAGCAATCGCCCTCCACACTGTAATTACCGCATTGGTCTGATCCGAAGGTAAAAGAATATGGTGGGTTTCCGTTGGGCGTACCATTGGGAATGTCAGAATACATATCCCATACTTTGCCATTTGGTTTATCATCGGTGGTGTAATATGCACTCCACAGACCGGCGTAAGAAATAATGGTATGGCCTTTTATAATGGTATGCAATGCCGCCTGAAGTGACACCCCTGTTTTTCCGTTCGCCGGATCGTAATAACCCTGCGGAATTTGTGAATAAACCCGTGAAGCAAGAAGCAACAGGATGACCAATAGTGTTTTAGGAACACTAAACCAAGGAAGAACAGAATTTTTCAAGACAGGTAAGTTTTTTGCAAAGGTACGAAAAAGGCAGAACTTTTGGTCACCACTTCTCCCAATGTATCTTCTCTGCCCTGAACTTGTTTTGTGGCCGATCCTGTCCGTTAGGATGCCCAACCGGGATAATGCTGAAGGGGCTTACCGACACAGGCAGTTCCAGAATTTTCCGTACATGCATTTCCCGTTCGGGATAGGGATAAAGCGCCGACCATACCGCACCCAGCCCCATAGCTTCTACTGCAAGCAGGATGTTTTCAGTGGCCGCACCAGCATCCTGATACCACAGATCACTTGCCCCCTCCTGGAGATCGGTGGTTGAGTCTCCGCAAACAACGATTGCAGCCCCTGCCTTGAACAGCATCTTTGTAAAAGGCAATTCAGCGCCAAGAGCATCAAGTTTGTGGCGCTCAGTTACCACCACAAAGGCCAACGGTTGTCTGTTGCGTGCCGAAGGTGCTGCCATGCCCGCCTTTAGCAACGTCAGCAGGCACGACTTTGTAACAGGTTCGCCTGTAAAATTGCGCACACTTTTCCGGGACTGAATGTTTTCGAGAATAATAGATGTTTTATCAGGTTGCATGGTTCGGTACTTTCTGTAAAATTAATAAATGAGTCCGCTGAATTATTAAAAAACTCTTACTAAACGAAAAAATTGTCGATTTGCCTTATCCCATAACACTTTCTGATGTCAGAGCCGACAGGATAGGGTCATTATCAATTCCTGAAGGGCATATCAATGGATAAAATAAATTTTTGTACTTTTGCACGCCTTTTTGTGATGCGGTCAGAAAAATAACTGATTGAACTGCCGGAAAATAATCGCCGGCATGATGAAAGATAAACAATGAATAAACGATACGCTGAATATAAAAACCTCGACCTGACCAGGATTGGAGACGAAATCCAATCCTATTGGGAGAAGCATGACACTTTTAATGAGAGCCTGAAACTCACGGAAGGCAAACCCCCTTATGTTTTTTATGAAGGCCCCCCCTCGGCCAATGGCATGCCTGGGATTCATCATGTTATGGCCCGGGCGATCAAAGATATTTTCTGCCGTTACAAGACCATGAAGGGGTTTTACGTAAGCCGCAAAGCGGGATGGGATACCCACGGACTTCCCATCGAGATCGGTGTGGAAAAGAAATTAGGCATCACCAAGGAGGATATCGGAAAATCCATTTCCATCGAGGATTATAATAAGGAGTGCCGTAAAGAGGTGATGAAATACAAGGATCTTTGGGATGACCTCACCATCAGGATGGGTTACTGGCTTAACCTCGATGATCCATATTTAACCTACGAAAATAAATACATTGAAAGTGTTTGGTATCTTTTGGGGCAACTTTATGAAAAAGGATTGCTTTACAAAGGATACACCATTCAGCCCTATTCACCCGCAGCCGGCACAGGGCTCAGTGCGCATGAACTGAATCAGCCGGGAACCTATAAAATGGTGAAGGATAACACTGTTATTGCACAATTCAAGGTTGTCCGCAACGAACAGTCGGAATTCCTTTTCAGCGATCTTTTCGGCGACCTGTACATCCTTGCCTGGACTACCACCCCCTGGACCCTTCCTTCAAATACCGGGTTGGCCATGGGCAAAGATATCATGTATGTGTTGGTTAAAACATTCAACCCATACACATTCACTGAACAAACGGTTGTTCTGGCCAAGGAGTTATTACATCAGTATTTCCCTGAAAAGAACAGCCTGCTTGAGATGGAAAGCTACCATGAAGGCGACAAACATATTCCCTACCAGGTGACGGCGGAATTCAGGGGAAAAGATTTTGAGGGCATCCGGTTTGAACAATTGTTGCCTTACGCCCAACCAGAAGATGGCGACCCGTTCCGTGTTGTGCTGGGCGATTTTGTTACCACCGAAGATGGAACAGGCATTGTGCATATCGCCCCGAGTTTCGGTGCTGATGACTTCCGTGTTGGCAGACAATATGGTCTTGGTTCGCTTACCCTGGTAAATAAACAGGGGAAGTTTACTGAACAGATGGGAGAGTTTGCCGGTCGCTATGTGAAACCGGAATATGATATCGATTGCATAGCAGGCAATTGCCCTCCGGTGGATATCGATATCATTGTCAAACTGAAACATGAAAATAAAGCCTTCAAATCGGAAAAGTATGAACATTCCTACCCGCATTGCTGGCGAACCGACAAACCCATTCTTTATTACCCGCTCGACTCCTGGTTCATTCGTACTACTGCCTACAAGCAGGAGATGATCGCCCTCAATAAAACGATCAATTGGAAACCGGAGTCAACCGGAACCGGTCGTTTTGGCAACTGGCTTGAAAACCTGGTTGACTGGAATCTTTCACGCTCCCGTTTCTGGGGAACGCCGTTGCCCATCTGGAGAACCGAAGACAGCAGCCAGGAAATCTGTATCGGCTCTGTTGCCCTGCTTAAAAAAGAAATCGAAAAAGCCGTTGCTGCCGGGGTTATGAAGTCAAATCCCCTTGCAAACTACCAGACAGACAATATCACGGACGAAAATTATCATTCATTTGATCTTCACCGCCCTTTTGTTGATGATATCATTCTGGTAACAAGCGACGGCAAACCTATGTATCGTGAACCCGATCTGATCGACGTATGGTTCGATTCGGGCGCTATGCCTTATGCCCAGTATCATTATCCATTTGAACAGACCCGAAAACTCGAAAGTTATTTTCCGGCCGATTTCATTGCTGAAGGAGTTGACCAAACCCGTGGCTGGTTTTTTACGCTGCATGCCATCGCCGTGATGCTGTTTAACGGAGTATCCTACAAGACCTGTGTTTCCAATGGCCTGGTACTCGACAAAAACGGCAACAAAATGTCGAAACGCCTTGGCAATGCCGTTGATCCGTTTGAAACAATCAGTAAATACGGCCCGGATGCCACCCGCTGGTATTTGATTACCAATTCGCAGCCTTGGGACAACCTGAAATTTGATGCAGACGGCATTGAAGAGATCCGGCGTAAATTCTTCGGGACACTTTACAATATCTATGCATTCTTTTCTCTTTATGCCAATATTGATGGATTTGACAACAGCGAAACCGAAATTCCGGTTAATGAACGCCCTGAAATTGACCGCTGGGTCCTCTCCGAGCTTAACTCCCTGATCAAAGTAGTGGATGAATACTATGCCGATTATGAACCTACAAAAGCAGGCCGGGCTATCTCTGATTTTGTCGATGAACATCTCAGCAACTGGTATGTTCGTCTTTGCCGTCGCCGTTTCTGGCGTGGTGACTATTCACAGGATAAGATTTCAGCCTATCAAACGCTTTATCGTTGCCTTGAGGTCATCGCCCAGCTTGCTTCACCCATTGCACCCTTCTTTGCTGAGCGGCTTTTCATTGATCTCAACAGTGTGACCGGCAGGCTGAATACCGATTCAGTGCATCTGACCGAATTTCCCCGGTATGAAATATCATTGATTGACAAGGATCTGGAAGAACGCATGGAACTGGCTCAAAAGATCGCCTCCATGGTGCTCTCAATCCGCAAAAAGACAAACCTTCGCGTACGGCAGCCATTGAACAAGGTGTTGATTCCTTTGCTGAGTGAGCATCTCAGAGTTCAGATTGATGCCGTGAAAAACCTGATTCTTGCAGAAGTCAATGTGAAGGAACTTGAATATATTACCGATACTGCAGGCATCCTTGTAAAAAAGGTAAAACCTGATTTTAAAAAACTGGGCCCCCGATATGGGAAACTGATGAAACAGCTTGCTGTTGCTGTAAATTCAATCACCCAACAGGAGATCATCCATTTTGAAAAAGAGGGTAAGCTGACCATCGACGTCGACGGACAACCCGTGGAACTGCTCATCGGTGATGTCGAATTACTTTCCGAAGACTTTCCCGGATGGCAGGTTGCCAGCATGGGAGCTTTGACGGTGGCACTGGATATCACCCTGACACCTGAACTTTGGCAAGAAGGTATCGCCCGCGAAGTGATCAACCGGATTCAAAACCTCCGCAAGGATAAAGGGTTTGAGGTCACTGATAAAATTATTGTTAAATTCCAGTCACAGCCTGACATCGACGAAGCTGTGCATCATAATATGAACTATATTTGCGCTGAAACTTTGGCTCAATCGTTTGAAGTTATTGCTATGATTGAGGATACTGATAAAGTCTCAATTGATTTGACTGATACGATTTCAACATTTATTGAAATAAAAAGGGTTGACTAATAACATTGAATTATGAAAAAAGCAACAGGAACAACATCGACGGAAAAGAACCGGTACTCAGACGAGGAACTCGAGGAGTTTAAACAGATTATTCTGAAAAAACTGGAAAAAGCACACAATGACCTGAAATTGCTGACCGAATCGTACACTACCGGGAATGAACATGATACCAATGATACTTCTCCAACCTTCAAAGTTCTTGAAGAGGGATATCAGGTGTTTTCGAAGGAAGAAAACAGCAAATTTGCCGCCCGTCAGGAAAAATTTATCAAATCGTTGGAGAATGCCCTCATCCGGATTGAAAATAAAACCTATGGTATTTGCCGCGTTACCGGCAAATTGATTCCTAAAGACCGCCTTCGCAGTGTGCCTCACGCCACTTTGAGCATCGAGGCTAAACGGGTGCAGGTAGTTGCTTCTTTTGCTTCACGCCCCATTGATCCTGATCTGGAATAACCTGTTCTGCAACAAACTCTGCGTTTGAAAAAAGCCGCATTTATTATTCTGTCAGTCCTGATCCTTGATCAGTTGCTGAAATTCTGGATCAAAACCACCTTCTACATGGGTGAAAGTCATGCTGTACTTGGGCATTGGTTCTATCTCCATTTTACCGAAAACGAAGGAATGGCTTTCGGCATGAAACTGGGAGGGAATTATGGAAAACTGTTGCTCAGTCTATTCCGGATCGTGGCAGTGATCATTTTAGGCTGGTGGTTATACCGGGTATCCCGCCATGGCGCCAATATCCTGCTCATTGTTTGTATTTCCCTGATAATGGCCGGTGCACTTGGCAACATAATCGACAGCATGTTTTATGGAATGATATTCAACGAAAGTAACTATATGCAAATTGCCGGTTTGTTCCCGTCCGGAGGGGGATACGGAACATTTTTACATGGAAAAGTTGTAGATATGCTTTACTTTCCGATCATAGAATCACATTACCCAATGTGGGTTCCTTTTG
>CAIYES010000571.1 GCA_903925275.1 uncultured Bacteroidales bacterium | reverse complement strand
TATTTTTCACCACACAATTTGTCGTTGGAAAATTTAAAATTGTTTGCCGATGCGGGTTTGACCCACATCGAATTCGGTACTGAATCGCTATCGGATACCACCCTTAAACACTATGGGAAACACTTTGATGCAGCAGAGGTGGTGAGGGTTTCAGATTATTGCAACCAGGCGGGTATCTATTTCTGTCACTTCATGATTATTGGCGGGTATGGAGAAACAGAAGCTACCATCAACGAAAGCTTTGAAAATTCAAAACGCATCGAAAATACTGTTTTCTTTCCCTTTATCGGCATGCGCATATATCCTGGCACAGTGCTGCATAAAATAGCGCTTGAACAAGGAATTATTCGCGCGGAAGATGACCTGCTCGATCCGGTTTATTACATCGCCCCGGATATTAATTACGAAACGCTGAAGGAACGTGCTGATAAAACCGGACGCCGGTGGGTATTTCCCGACGAAGATGTTGCAACAGCGATGAACCGCCTCAGAAGCAGAAAACGCAAAGGATCCTTATGGCATCATCTGAAGAAATAAACATCCCGCAAAAGCCTCCAATGGTGATGGTCGACCGGTTGGTTGAGGTAGGTAACGGAACAACAGTTACTGCCTTCCTGATTCGTGAAGATAATGTTTTTTGTGAACAAGGAGAGTTTCGCGAGCCAGGTCTGATTGAAAATATGGCACAAACTGCAGCAGCAGGCGTAGGTTCAAAACCGGGAAATTCCGGTGGAAAAGCACCCCTTGGTTTTATCGGCGGCATCAGGAACCTTAAAATTACAGGCTTTCCGAAGGTCGGGCAGGAGATTACCACACGAATAACTGTTTTGCACGAAGTGTTTGAAGCCACTATTGTGCAGGGCGAGGTTTTCCTGGGAGAACGGCTGATCGCAGGGTGTGAATTGAAGATTTTTTTAATAAGGCAATAGGCAGTAGGCAGTAGGCAGTAGGCAGTAGGCAGTAGGCAATAGACTTTAAATATTTCGCTTATGGGAAGTACAAGAGATGAAATTGATGATAAAGCAACCGGTGATGACGAATTGATATATACTTATAACCGTGAGCTGTTTTACCATTTTGATAAGGAAAACGGGTATACACAAAAAGTGGACTATCAGAATCCATGCAACCAGGTGATTATAAAACAAAGCTGGGACGCTGCCGAAGAGCGTCTTGAGGAGGTAAAGCAAATGGTAATCCTCGGAAAGTCAAGTCCCATTGCCTATTATATGGAAAAAATCCTTATGGAGGTTCCAATGCTTGCTGCCTATATGGAAATACCAAAATGGCGGGTCAGGAGGCACCTGAAAAGTAAAGTCTTTAAGAAGCTAAAGCCGGAGGTTCTGGCAAAATATGCCTCCATATTTGAAATCCCGGCAGATCAACTTACAAATCAGGATTATTTAAAATAAAATACCTCAACCCACGGGAAACACCTCAACCCCCGACCTCTTCTCCTGAAGGAGAAGGGGAGTTCCCTCTCCTGAAGGAGAGGGTTAGGGTGAGCTAGAAAGGGTGAGGGTTAGATTGAGGTCGTTATTGAGTAGATTGAAAGGAATAAAAGCAAAAAAATGGTAAAACTTGAATTTGAACATAAGCAGGCAGGACATTGTGAAAGCGGTGTAACGCGCAACCTTCTGAACTATCATAATTTTAAAATCAGTGAGCCCATGGCTTTCGGGATTGGCGCCGGGCTGTTTTTCAGCTACCTGCCTTTCCTCAAGATGCAACATGCCCCAACAACATCTTTCAGGGTTTGGCCGGGACAGGTTTTCGACCGGGCAACACGGGAACTTGGCGTAAAAACTGCGATACATTCTTTTCGCAATCCAAAGGATTCGATGGATAAACTAAATGCGGTGCTGGAACAGGGATACCCGGTAGGACTGCAGGTCGGTACTTTTCACCTGCCCTTCTTCCCCCCCGAATACCGGATGCACTACAACATGCACAACATGATTGTGTACGGACACAACAACGGCACCTATTTTATCAGTGACACCCTCATGGAAAACCTGGTTGAGATCACTTACGAGGATCTCATGCGGGTCAGATTTGCCAAAGGTGCCTTTGCCCCACGGGGCAGGATGTATTATCCAACACTGGTGCCCGAAAACATTGATATCAAACCCGCTATTATAAAAGGTATCAGGAAAACAGCCAACAACATGGTTGGCATTCCCTTCCCGATTGTTGGCGTAAAAGGCATCCGTTATCTGGCCGGACGCATGCGCAGATGGGAGAAAAAGCTTGGCCCGGTTAAAGCATCCTATTACCTGGGGCAGGTTTTGCGCATGGAGGAAGAGGTGGGAACAGCCGGTGCTGGTTTTCGCTATATCTATGGTGCATTTCTAGAAGAAGCATCAACAGTGCTGAACCAGCCATGGCTTAAGGAATTATCCATCGAAATGGGTGAAAATGCCAATAAATGGCGGGAATTTTCATACCTTGGCTCCCGGAATTGCAAAAAAAGGGGAAAACCCGATCAATCATATGATTTTCTGGCAGATATTCTGTTAGAAATCGCAGACCGTGAAGAGAAAATATTCAGGAAACTTTTTACGATTAAAAAGTAACAGCATGGAAGAAAACCTAAACCCTGTCTACAAAAATAAAGCTTATGGTCAGTACCGGGAGCTTTCATATTCTTATCAGGATGGGGGTAAATTTGAAAAAACAGTAGGATTCCATGGCGAAGCCGACCGCCTCATCCTGCAGCAGGCCTGGGATTTGTTCCAGGAAAGGATTGAAGATGCACGACAGCGTGTACTTTCCGGTAAAGCAAGCCCGGTTGTATATTATATGGAAAAAAACCTGCTCGACCCGTTAAATCTATCCATGATGGCAGGAATTTCATTATGGCGGGTAAAATGGCATTTTAAGCCTGGTGTATTTAATCGGCTAAAAAATAAAACACTGCTGAAATACGCCGAAGCATTTAACATTACCATTGATCAGCTCAGAAAAGTCGATTAATTTAAGGTTTTTATGGAAACAAAAACGATCATAAACTATACGCACCGACAGGCAGGGCATTGCGAAAGTGGCGCCACTTCGAACCTTTTTAAATTCAACGGACTAGAAATATCGGAGCCCATGGCCTTTGGTATTGGAAATGGTTTGTATTTCAGTTATATTCCTTTTCTCAAGATTCAGTTTGCCCCAATGATCTCCTTCCGCAATCTTCCCAACACGGTTTTCAAACGGTCGACAGCATATCTGGGTATTGATGCAACGGTGGTCAAAAAGATCAAGGACCCTGAAGATGCCATGAATTTGCTTGACCGCAACTTGGAAAACGGAATACCTACGGGTTGCCAGGTGGGTGTTTTTCAACTTACCTTCTTTCCTCCTGAATATCGCATGCATTACAATATGCATAACCTTGTAGTTTTCGGTAAGGATGGCAACATGTATCATGTAAGTGATACCGTGATGGAGCTTCCTCAGTTGATCACCCGCGAAGACCTTCTGCGTGTCAGGTATGCTAAAGGAGCTTTCGCTCCCCAGGGCAAGATGTACTGGATCAATCACGCCATCAGCAAGCCGATTGATTTGAAACCGGCCATCATCAAGGGTATTAAAAAAACAGTTAATGAAATGATCGGGATTCCGTTCCCCCTCATCGGGGTGAAAGGGTTGCGCTGGATGGCCCGCGATCTCAAAAAATGGCCAAAAAAACACGGCGATAACAAGGCATCGTTTTACCTGGGGCAAATCCTGCGCATGGCCGAGGATTTCGGTACCGGCGGTGCAGGATTCCGCTACATTTACGGGGCATTTCTTAAAGAAGCCGGGGAATTGTTCGACAACCATCAGGAATTATTGGAAGCTTCGGATATGATGGGTAAAACAGCCAACAAATGGCGTGAATTCACCTATATGGGAGCGCGGAATTGTAAAAACCGCTCAAAACCTGAAGAAAATTACGGAACACTATCGGAAAAGCTACTGGAAATAGCAGCAGGTGAAGAAAAGGTTTATCAAAAACTAAAAAAAATAAAATTTTAATGACCCCGCAACCCATCATAAACATCAGGGAACTGACGAAAACATACAAGGGAGCCGAGGAACCTGCTATTAACTCATTATCCCTGGATATCTTCCCGAATGAAATTTTTGGATTGCTTGGTCCGAACGGCGCCGGTAAAACTACAACGATATCCATCTTATGCGGTTTATTCGCGGCAACCAAAGGCAGCGTAATGATCGACGGAATGGACAGCCATACAGACATGGAAAAGATCAAGCAGATCATCGGCGTAGTTCCACAGGATATCGCCCTCTATCCGACCCTCACAGGACGAGAGAACCTTACATTTTTTGGCAACATGTATGGCCTTTTCGGCTCAACACTTCGCGAAAAAGTCAGACATTATCTGTGTGAATTCGGATTGGAAAAACATGCCGATAAAAAGGTTAGCATGTACTCCGGGGGAATGAAACGCAGGGTGAACCTGATCGCAGGGTTGTTGCATGATCCGAAGATTATTTTCCTTGATGAGCCAACTGTTGGCATCGATGTGCAATCACGGGTTGTGATTCTCGAATATCTCAAGGAGATAAACAAAAAGGGAGTGACGATCATTTACACTTCCCACTATATGGAAGAGGCTGAAAACCTATGTACGAGGGTGGCCATCATCGACCGGGGAACCATCATCTCGTTGGGCAATCCGAAAGATCTGCTTGCAGCGCATCCCGAGTTTAAAAACCTTGAAAACATCTTCATCCATCTCACCGGTAAAGACATGAGGGACTGATCATGATGAAATATTTGTCCATCTGCCGTAAAGAGATGTTGTTGCTCATCCGCGATAAATCAGGATTGGCCATGCTTTTCATCATGCCGGTTGTGCTGATCGTGATCTCTTCGCTGATGCAGGAATTCGGTTGGAGTTCGCTCACCAAGGATCCCAGTGTGCAGGTACTGTTTGTTGACAACGATCATGACAGTTTGGGAATGAAAATTAAAAGCGGATTCAAAGGATCAGGAGCTTTCGAAGTTGTTGACAGTTTAAATCACAAACCTTTAACATCTGTCATGGCCATTAATGCAGTAAAAAAGGGAGATTACCTCATCGCCATCGTTGTTCCCAAAGGTGCCACCAGCACCATGCGGGCCAATGTTCGCCTTAGTGTTGCAAAAACCCTTGCTGGCTTTGGCCTTGGCAACCCTATGCTGGTGAATGGGATCATATTCAGGGATTCAGTGGATGTGACGATTTATTTCGATCCTACGGTTAAAAAAACCTTTAAGAATGCCTTGATCAGTTCAGTGAGGGAAAATTATTACAAGTTCCAGACCGATTGGGTATTCAAAACTTTCAACCAGGAGATCGCCCTGCAAATGCCAATGTACAACCCTCCGAAGGAGGCATTCAAAGAGGTACTCAGGTTTAAAGAGGAATTTCCCTCCTATCGTAAAATCGAACTGATCCGAAATGCCACACAGCATAATGTTCCGGCGTGGACTATTTTTGCGATGTTCTTCATTGTGATCCCGCTTACACAGAGTCTGATCCAGGAACGTGAAGGAGGAAGCCTGTTCCGGTTGCTCACCATGCCTGTACCCTACATGGCCTTATTGATGGGAAAAGTAGGTGTTTATCTCGTCGTTTGTCTGGCTCAAACCATTGCCATGCTGCTCGCAGGTATTCTGCTTCTTCCTTTGTTCGGGCTTCCCATGCTGGTTTTAGGAAATGACCTCCCTGGGCTTTTTGTTATGACGATTGTTGTGGCCATGGCGTCGGTCGGCTATGGCCTGATGATAGGAACCATCGCTAAAACACATCAGCAGGCGGCATCATTCGGATCAATTTCGGTCATCATTCTGGCCGCCATGGGCGGATTGTGGGTACCGATATACCTGATGCCCCCTTTCATGCGTGAAGTTGCCCTGTTCAGCCCGATGAACTGGGCCATCACAGGGTATTACAGCATTTTTCTCAGGGGAGGAAGTTTATGGCAGATTGCGCCACAGGCTTTCAAACTATTCATATTCTTTTTAGTCACCGTATCCATTACCGGTATATACCACAAATACAAAAATCCATTTAACAACTGACCATGAAATACCCAGAAGAATAAAGTTCATGCAAAACGTGAATGATAATTATGGGTATTCCATGTGACCCGAAAAAAATAAATATTATCACATGAAACTTATCGACCGGAAAGAAATTATTGTCAGGTTTTCAGAAGTTGATTCAATGCGGATTGTTTGGCATGGCAACTACCTCAAATATTTTGAAGATGGCAGGGAATCGTTCGGGCTCAGGTATAACCTTGGTTACCTTGATGTTTATAAGCATGATGTGATGATTCCCCTTGTGAAAATAAACTGCGATTATAAACGTCCGCTTGAATATGGCGATACTGCTATCGTAGAAACAAGATATCTTTCCACCGAAGCTGCAAAGATCGTGTTTGAATATACCATTTACCGTAAAAAAGACAATGAAGTATCCGCCACAGGCACTTCCACTCAGGTTTTTCTCACCCCTCAAGGGGAACTATTACTTACTGCCCCGGAATTTTTCGTTGGATGGAAAAACAAATGGGGTGTTTAATTGTTGATGAAATGAAACCAGTTTGCATTGTTAACGACAACATCATTACTTCTCTTGGATTTACCACTGCTGAAAACATCGCAGCAATAAAAAATGGGACCATCGGGATCCGTACGGTTGACGATCCTGATCTTTACCCCAGTCCTGTTCAGCTTTCGCTCATTGAAACGGATCAGCTTTTCTCAAAATTTGCAGAAGTTTTGCAGCATTACAAAAAAGTATCTCCGGCAGCATCTTTTACCCGCCTCGAAAAAATGTTCATCATCTCGATATATGATGCACTCAAAGGCCAGCCGATGATCGCGGGAAATCCAAGAACCCTGCTCGTGATATCAACCACGAAGGGCAACATTAATTTACTTGAGAACCGCCACAGGACAACTTTCAGTCACAAACGGCTTTACCTTTGGGAACTTGGCCGGATGATTCAAACGTTTTTCGGTTTTGTCAATACGCCTCTTATCATCTCCAATGCATGTATTTCGGGAGTTGTGGCACTGATGACAGCCAGTCGTTTTCTGCAGTCGGGCGCTTATGATCATGCTGTAGTGGCGGGAGGCGATATCGCCTCCGAATTCGTCATTTCCGGTTTTCAGTCGTTCCAGGCACTGAGCCCAGCCCCGTGTAAACCCTTTGATCTCAACCGCACAGGCTTATCACTCGGTGAAGGTTGTGGAACCATGGTCCTTACAGCTATTCCCGAAAAAAACGAGGAACCGTGTATCACGATTGCAGGAGCTGCAACCAGCAATGATGCAAACCATATTTCAGGGCCATCCCGCACAGGGCAGGAATTGAGCAATGCCATCAACGAGGCCATGAAACAAGCCTCATTGGATCCGGCTGCTATCGATTACATCTCAACCCATGGTACAGCCACCCTGTTCAATGATGAAATGGAGTCAAAAGCAATTGAATTGTGCAGTCTTTTAGAGGTTCCGGTCAATAGTTTCAAGGGATATTGGGGACATACACTGGGCGCTGCCGGGTTGATCGAATCGATTGCCGCAATATCATCACTGAAAGACAATATCCTTTACCGTTCGGCCGGGTTTGAAACCTTAGGCGTGCAAGCCCCGTTGAACGTGATTTCTGCAATTCGCAAGGATCAGATCAATATTTGTCTTAAAACAGCTTCAGGATTTGGCGGATGCAATGCTGCCATTATATTTCAGAAAGATTAACATGGACCTTTTAATCACTTCTTACTGCCATCTTCATGATAACAAGGTTATCGTGAATGACCGTCTTTTTTTTTATCAGGAAAATATTCTTAAATTTGCAGACTTTATAAAATCTGTTTATAAGCAGGAAAATGTCAATTATCCGAAATTTTACAAGATGGATCCCATCAGTAAAGTGGGTTTCCTGGCAGCAGAACTGGTTTTAAAGCAAACGACAATTGAAGGATACCACCCGGAGAAAGTAGGTGTAGTTTTGTCTAATTCAAGTTCAAGCCTTGATACGGACATTGCGCATAACGAAACGATCAAAAACCGTTCAAGTTATTTTCCAAGCCCTTCTGTTTTTGTTTATACCCTGCCTAACATTGTAATCGGGGAGATTTGTATTAAAAATAAAATCAAAGGTGAAAATGTCTTTTTGATCTCGGAAACATTTAATGGCAAACTTCTGTGCGATTATGTGAACGAGTTATTTATCAATGAGCGGGTGGAAGCCTGTTTATGTGGGTGGGTTGAAGTAATGGGAAACAATTGCAATGCCTTGATGGTACTGGTCGAACATGCAGGCCGGAAACAGAATGAAGGTGTTCCGGGCTTTAAGTTTTTGCCTTTTAATGCTGAGAATTTGAATTTAATTATAACACTTAACTGATCTGATAAAATGGACGAATTAATAAACCAACTGAAAAAAGAGGTTATTGAGCAATTAAACCTGGAAGAAATTTCTCCTGATGATATCAATCCTGATTCCCCTTTGTTTGGCGAAGGACTGGGACTGGATTCCATTGATGCACTCGAACTGATTGTTTTATTGGAAAAAAACTACGGAATAAAAATTCAAGACCCCAAGGACGGAAAGAAGGTATTTCATTCAATCCGGACCATGGCTGAATATATCACGGAGCACAAAAAGTGACCCCCGATGCCTCAGCGGATTTTCATAACCGGATATGGCATCATTTCCTGCATCGGCAATAATATCGCAGAGAACCTAACCTCTTTGCTTCAATCGGCACCGGGTACCGGATCTCTTCACCACATTGACACGGTTCTTCAGCATGAAGTACTTGTTGGTGAAGTACCCAGTACACGGAATGAACTTTTTGCCATGGCCGGCCTTGCCCCTGCTGAAGGGTACTCAAGGAACGCTTTGCTTGGAATCATTGCAGCCCGTGAAGCATTTACCCATGGCCGTCTGGATTTAAACCGCGAATTGAAAACCGGCCTTATTTCTGCAACAACGGTGGGTGGCATGGATCGTTGTGAACTTTATTACCAAGATTTTCTTACCAACGATTCGCAAAACGCATATATTGATTCCTACGATTGCGCCGACAGCACCGAAAAGATCGCAAACCTTCTTGGAATTCAAGACTTTGTGACTACTATCAGTACGGCCTGTTCCTCTGCTGCAAATGCGATTATGCTGGGTGCACGGATGATCCGAAGCGGGCGTCTCGACCGGGCTTTGGTCGGGGGCTGTGAGTCCCTTACAAAATTTCATCTGAATGGTTTCAATGCTTTGAAGATTCTCGATAAAGAACCATGCAAACCATTTGATCAGCACCGTGCAGGGATCAACCTCGGCGAAGCAGCGGCCTATCTTGTGCTCGAATCGGAAGATAGCATTGCAAAAACCGGCAATGAGCCGATGTGTGAACTTGTTGGATGGGGCAACTCCTGTGAAGCATTTCACCAGACGGCCTCCTCCCCCGACGGGATCGGTGCATTTATGGCCATGAACAGCGCACTTGAAATGAGCGGACTGAAGGCAGAAGAGATCGATTACATCAATGCCCATGGCACCGGAACCGATAACAACGACCTTTCTGAAGGGCGCGCCATTGAAAGACTTTTCGGAACACACATCCCGCTGGTCAGCTCTACCAAACCGTTTACCGGGCACACTACCAGCGCAGCAGGGTCAACCGAAGCAATATTGTCGATATTTTGCCTGCAACATGGTGTGGTCTGGCCAAACCTTCATTTTAAAGAACGCATCAGTGAACTCAATTTTTCACCTGTTGAAAAACTTATGACCGATGTTCCGGTCAACGCTGTGATGTCGAACTCTTTTGGTTTCGGGGGGAATGACACTTCGTTAATATTTAAGAAGGTCAATGCAGGCAATGCAGGCAATGCAGGCAATGCAGGCAATGCAGGTAATGCAGACAATGCAGGTAATGCAGACAATGCAGGTAATGCAGCTAATGCAGACAATGCAGCTAATGCAGACAATGCAGGTAATGCAGACAATGCAGACAATGCAGACAATGCAGACAATGCAGACAATGCAGACAATGCAGGTAATGCAGGTAATGCAGGAAGTCAGGAATGAAAAAAATTAGTTATATATCTGGATCATTATGTTAAAATCACATCACTATAACCATCTCGTAAAGGAGAGGAAATTCCCCTTCTCCTTCAGGGGAAGGGGCTAGGGGTTGAGGTGAATTTCAGGAAATTTAAAGGCCAGTAATAGTTTAATAATGTAATCAATCAGAAGTTAATACATTGACAATGCTTATAATAAATGACAGGTCATTTTTCTTCCATCATTGTCTGCATTGTCTGCATTGTCTGCAATGTTTGCATTGTTTGCATTGTTTGCATTGTTTTCATTCAATAATTCAAAAGTAAATGTCCTTCATCAACGGAATCGGTCTCATCTCCCCGCAAAAAACTGTGGCACCAACGGAATTTCTGGAGGAGGTTGCAGAATATACTGCCGATTACCTGAGGTGCATCGAGCCGGTTTACAGAACATATATCGACCCGATACAGTCACGTAGGATGAGCAGGTTGGTAAAAATGGGTATTACCGCAGCTAAGATGAGTATCGCCGAAGCGGAACTGGCCATGCCCGATGCCATCATTACCGGAACGGGCCTGGGAAGTGTGGAGGATACTGAAAAGATACTGGGAGACCTTATCATAACTGAAAAATTTCTGAACCCCACTCCTTTCATCCAATCGACATACAATACCATCAGTTCACAGGTGGCCATCCAATTGAAATGCCTCAACTACAACTCAACCTATGTGCATCGTACTTTCTCCTTCGAAAGCGGTTTGATTGACGGACTGATGCAGATTGAAGAACAAACAGCATCAGATGTGCTGGTTGGTGCAATCGATGAGATGACCATGAACCACCTTCAGATCACCAGGCGTGTCGGTCAATGGAAAAGGGAACCCGTGAACAATCTGACATTGCTGCAAACTAAAACACCCGGAGCCCTTGCAGGCGAAGGTGCGGCATTTTTCGTGGTTGGTGCCGAAAAGCAAGTTTCGACCTATGCCATGCTACAAGATGTGGCAACCTGCATCAACATCAATGGTTCATTCAGACCTGATTCATTTCTTCGGGATTTCACTGGCAAACACGGCCTGTCATTACAGGATATTGACCTGGTTATTCTTGGATTGAATGGTGATTGTAATCATGATCCCACATACCTGCAATTTGCAAATCAATATTTCCCCGGGAAATCGCTGGCATGGTACAAGCACCTGTGCGGTGAATATCATACCGCCACAGGGTTCGGGCTATATGTTGCCGCCAATATCCTTAAACACCAGGTTTATCCCGGGATTTTACACCTGAACCAGGTCAGACCAACAAGGTTAAAAAATATTCTCATTTACAACCATTTCAGGAATGTGAACCACTCTTTTTTACTGGTAAAGGGTTGCTGAAGGCTGATATATTCAGGTGCTGCCAAAATACGGCCGGATAAAAAGTACCCGCAGTTATTCTTTGCCTACCTTCCTGATGTTTTATTTTCTGCTAATTTTGCACTGAAACTGATAAATTAAATTGATGTTGAAACGGGTTTATATTACCGGGATCGGAATCACCTGTGCTATCGGGAACAATGTGGAAGAAACCCTGCAATCGTTGTTGTCTGAGAAATCAGGCATTGGAGAAATTACCCTGTTCAGTACCAGACACAAAGGAATTTTCCCCTTAGCGGAAGTAAAAATGACAACCAAAGCATTGCTTGAAAATACAGGATTTCCAGGCAAAAAAAACATCACCCGAACAACACTTCTCGGGATGAAAGCAGCTAAGGAAGCGCTTGTATCAGCAGGAATACAAGATATTAAACAGTATAAAACCGGTCTGATCTCGGCCACCACTGTTGGTGGTATGGATCGCAGTGAAGACTTTTACGCCGGTTTTCTGGCCGATCCCCGGAAAGGGCGGATGATCGATATCGTTAACCATGATTGTGGCGACAGTACCGAACGGATTGCATCCTATCTTGGCATCAGTGACTTTGTTACCACCATCAGCACCGCCTGCTCTTCGTCGGTGAATGCCATCATGTTTGGCTCAAACCTCATCAAAACCGGAAAACTCGACCGGGTGATTGTGGGAGGCACCGATTCGGTGACGAAATTCACCCTCAATGGCTTCAATACCCTCATGATCCTCGATAAGACCGGATGCCACCCATTCGATGAAAACCGGGCAGGTCTTACCCTTGGCGAAGGAGCGGCTTTCCTGGTTCTCGAATCGGAAGATATCGCAGTGAAGGAAAACAAAAAAATTCTTGCAGAAGTCTCTGGATATGGAAACGCAAACGATGCCTACCATCAAACGGCTTCATCACCCGATGGTACAGGAGCCTTCCTGGCTATGTCGAAAGCGTTGAAAATGAGTGGTCTTGAACCGGGAGAGATCGATTACATCAATGTACACGGCACGGGAACCCTAAACAACGACCTCTCTGAAGGAATTGCCCTGGAGCGGATCTTCGGGGATATTGTTCCTCCATTCAGTTCCACAAAGGGCTATACCGGCCACACCCTCGGGGCAGCCGGCGCCGTAGAAGCGGTGATTTCGATCCTGGCAATCAACAACCAGGTGATTTTTCCGAACCTGAATTTCACCACCCCAATGAAAGAATTGCATATCCGACCGGTAACGGTAGAGACGCGGCATGCCGCGTCTTCGCTAATTGAGACGAGGCATGCCTCGTCTTCGCAAATTGAGACGAGGCATGCCTCGTCTTCGCAAATTGAGACGAGGCATGCCTCGTCTCTACGTGTTGAAATCCGGCATGTGCTGTCAAATTCATTTGGATTTGGTGGAAATAATTCATCGATCGTATTGTCAAAATATGAAACCGGATTATAACGAAATGGCACAATACACAGTGAACAGCAGACAAGGAACAGTGAATGAGGAACAATAGCCAATGACCAAAATATACATCAATGGATTAGGCAGCGTATCGCCACAGAAAACGGCTGACTATAGAAACCGGGCATACCCTGTCTCTGCTACATTTCTGGCTGAACCACTCTCCTATGAAAACAATCAGTTAAAATGCATTGACCCCGGTTATAAGGAATTCATTCCGGCCGAACTGATCCGCCGAATGGGCAGGATCATTAAAATGGGCGTTGCAGCATCAAAGTTATGTTTGAAAGATGCAGGAACAGGTTCCGGTGAAACCAGTGAACGAAACATTTCACCAGATGCAATCATCACGGGCACCGGTCTCGGTTGTTTGGAGGATACTGAAAAGTTCCTTGCCTCGATGATCCGAAACAATGAAGAATTTCTTACGCCCACCTCATTTATTCAGAGCACCCACAATACTGTTGCCGGGCAGATTGCCCTGTTGCTAAAATGCCATGGTTACAACTTTACCTATGTTCACCGTGGAATTTCATTCGAAAGTGCGCTCATAGATGCTATGACGCAAATTCAAATGGGAGAATTCTCCAATGCTTTGACAGGTGGCACCGATGAACTGACGGCCAACTCCTTTGCCATCACTTCGCGGCTGGGATATTGGAAGCAAAAACCGATTCATTCCATTGACCTGCTTCGTGATTCTCAACGAGGATCGATCGCCGGCGAAGGAGCATCGTTTTTTTTTCTTGAAAATCAACAAACCGAACACACCTACGCAGAACTTACTGAGGTCAGCACCTTTCTTCAGCCTGCTTCTCATAAAGAGGTCAGCGACCGGCTCCATATTTTTCTGGCATCCCTGGGATTGGGTATCAAAGATATCGACCTGGTAATCCTTGGATTGAATGGCGATCCGCGTACTGATTTGATATATCATGATTTTGCAGAGACCGATTTTCCACTTACCTCTCTTGGATATTTCAAACATCTGTGTGGAGAATACCACACTGCATCAGCTTTTGCAACCTGGCTGGCCTCGATGGTCTTGAAAACACAGATGATTCCTGAGGTAATCAGGATCAACCAGCCACCAACCCGTCTGGACCGGGTTCTGATATACAACCATTACAGGGGTACCAACCATGCATTCATCCTGCTAAGCCGCCCGTAAATGCTGACCTTCCGTCGTGTAACGATGCTGTTTTTCATCACCCTGCTGAGCCTGAACCTATGGAATATTTTTTTCGGCAACTCCACCGTTAATTTGTTTCATGCACATGCCTTGCTGTTTTATGCACTCCTGTTCATTTTGTATTTCGGAATTTCATTTGTTATGGCTTTTCTGCCCTGTACAAACTTTCATCATCGTGTAATTTGCCATGGAATAACAGATGAAAAATTGGTGGCCATTACCTTTGATGATGGACCTGATCCCGAAAAAACCCCGGTAGTACTTGATATTCTTGACATGTACCATGTTAAAGCAACTTTTTTCTGCATCGGAAAAAACATTGCTGACCATGAGCAATTGATAAAACGGATGCATGAGGAAGGACATTTGATCGGAAACCATTCATTCAGTCACTCGAAATGGTTCGACCTCTTTTCGTCGCGTGTGATGCAGGCTGAAATGCTGAAAACTGATCAGTTGATAAAAAAAATAACCGGAAAATCGCCATTGTTTTTTCGTCCGCCATTCGGGGTGGTCAATCCAATGGTCAGCAAGGCATTGAAAAACATGCACTGGCAGCCAGTTTGCTGGAATATCCGTTCGTTCGATACGCTGGGAAACGATCCGAAAAAAATCATGAACCGTATCCTGAAACAATTAAAGCCCGGGTCGGTCATCCTCCTCCACGACTTCACACCCTTCACGCAGCTTCATCTGGGTGAATTGATTTCCGGGATTCAGGATGCAGGGTTCAGGATTGTTCCGCTCGATAAAATGCTAAATATGCCCGCTTATGCCTGAACAATATGGATATCTACGGACTGTATTCCGGTATTGGTTATGTTCTCATCGGTTGTTAACGTTTATAATTTCTTTCGCAATAGCAGCAACATTTCTTACAGCTTTCCCGGTATCGGTTTTTCCGCAAAACAAGCCGATGAATGCGGCAAGTATTGAGGAGTTGAAAATCAATATCAGGGACGCAGCTCAGAAGATCCAGACCATCTCCTGCGATTTTATCCAGGAAAAAGAGATGAGCATGATCAAAGAAAAGATCATCTCAACCGGGAAATTTTTCTTTAAAAAGGAAAAATTGCTTCGGTGGGAATATATGCAACCATTCACCTGGCTCATCATCATCAGAAATGACCAGATATCGATCATTGACGATAACAAAGTCAATCAGTTCAGTGTTCAGTCAAATAAAATTTTTCAGGAGATCAACCGTGTCATTCTCGGTAGCATCCGCGGAACCTTGGTCATGGATGAGAAAAATTTCCAGGCCACTTTTTCATACAATACTTCTTCATGGGTGGTAAAACTGAAACCTCTTGCACCGAAGCTGAAGGAGTCACTTTCAGAAATTGTCATCTATGTCGACCGGAAGGATTATTCTGTCAACCGCCTCGAAATGATAGAACCGGGAGGCGATTGTACTAAAATCAACTTCATTGATAAGAAACTCAACCAACCTATTGCCGATGAAAAGTTCATGGTTCCTTAGTTTCCTGCTGATTTTACCGGTGGCGGGCTGTGTCTCCATCAAACCACTACATATTAACCCTGACATGTCACAGGTTCATCAAGTGTCGCCTGGAGCGCATTATGTGCCACCTGTCACAAGCCATCTCTTCAAAGCCACGCTTGATATCAAAAAACATCATCTTACCGGTTTAATGCTGATAAAGCGGATGGATTCGGTTGCTCCAACCACTCTTTCTCAACAAGAGAAGGAAATAAAAGATGAAGTTTACAGGATTGTTTTCGCCAATGAAATCGGCATGACATTTTTTGATCTTGAGATGAAGTATGACAGTTTCAGCGTTATTTCCTGCTTTGAATCGTTAAATAAAAAAGCATTGATCAAAATCCTTGAAACAGATTTCAGACTATTGACCGGCATAAATCCGGTTCAACATGAGAAATTTTACCGGCAAACCGCAACCAACAACCAGGTATTCTACGCCAAAACAGGCAGATATAAAATCTGGGAAACCTTTTCCCCATCAGGTGATACCCTGTATACAACCACCGGAAAATCGACCATAGCCGATCCGGTGATTATTTCATACCAGAATTACCAAGCAGGGTTTCCATCCAGGATCTCCCTTGAAAATCCTGTGATCGGCCTGAAGATGTCGTTGAGATTGCTAAAAAGATAAAAATCCTTCCTGTTTTTGGGGTCAATGAGGTAAAGTGATGTCTCATTTGCCAGCAGGATGCATTTGTTTTCAAAAAAAATCTATTTTTGCAAAAAAAACTTATACCAACCTCCCATGAAAAAAACATTGTCCTTCGTTATTTTTGCCATCCTGTTTGTTGCAGGCCCTGTGATGTCCCAGAAACAAGTATATTTTGGCGTTTCCGGAACCTGGCTTAGCTCTGTGATCATCAACCAAAACAATTACGGATTGCCGTTTGAAATGGATTACAAGCTTGCTTTTGGCACATCAGCGAATGTCAACATCGGTTTTGACTTCAGCAAACATGCCGGACTGAAATTAGAAATCGGATACGCGAAACTGGGGCAAAAATATCAGGATACATATAAAGACACCACTTATACCAGAGACATAAACCTTAACTATCTTCAAATCCCCTTACTGTTTAAATACAGAACAGGGGGCAATGTGGCGAAATTCTATCTGATGGTTGGCCCGCAGTTTAATTTTTTACTCTCTGCAACACAGAAGTATTACAAATACGATGAAATTTTCAGTGAAAATTTTACGCCGACAGGTATAACAAAACCGATATTAATTGGGCAGGAAACCATTACTGATCGTTATAATTCTTTCGATATAATGGGCAGGCTGGATTTAGGAGTCGATATAATCATCGTTAAGCACCTGCTTTTGAATATTGGGGTGACAATGGCTTATGGATTTACCGATATCAATGCAACTGATTTTCAGATCAAGGATCACACCGGTAATTATAACCCATCCCACAATGCTTACGCTGGTTTCAACGTAGGAGTCAACTACTTGTTACCATTTGGTTCCAAATAATGGTTCACTAAAAATCACTGACTCAGTCCGTATTTTTCAATCTTGGCATTCAGCGTAGGCCTTGTTATTTCAAGGATGCGCGAAGCCTCTACCTTATTCCATTTCACCTCTTTAAGAATTCGATCAATCTGGTATTTCTCAACTTCGGCCAGCGATCTGAACTGCGGGAGGCGTTCAGGTTCTACATTCACATGCTGAAGCTTGTTGAGGGTTATATTATCTTTTTCCAGGACATCACTTTTCGACATGACCATGGCCTGCATGATGGTATTTTCGAGTTCGCGCAAATTGCCATTCCATTCATGTGCCTGAAGCATTTCAATAACGCCATCACCAATTTTGATCACATTTTTATTCATACGCTTGTTGAGCCTGTGGAGGAAATGAACCACCAGGTCACGTATATCATCTTTCCGTTCACGGAGGGGAGGCATGAAGATCGTAAAAACTTTTAGCCGGTAATACAGATCCTCCCTGAACTTTCCTTCTCTGACCAGACTTTCAAGGTCATGGCTGGTAGAAGCAATGATGCGTGCTTTCATTGGAATGATCTCTTCACCACCCGTTTTCTCGAATTCAAGATCCTGAATGACACGTAGTAATTTTACCTGGGTATTGAGGGATATTTCGGAAATTTCATCCAGAAAGATGGTACCATCTCCGGCGAGTTCCAACTTGCCCTTTTTTTCATGAATGGTTCCTGAAGAGGATTCTTTGATATGGCCGAAAAGCTCACTGTCAAGTGACTGCTCCGACAGCGTACTGCAATTGACAACCACAAATGGGCTTAATCGTGTAGTACCGGCATAATGGATGAGCCGGGCGATAAGTTCCTTCCCGGTGCCTGCTTCGCCTTGAATGAGTACATTCACCAAATTCAGGGATACACGGCCAATATTCTTGAAGATTTCTTTCATCTGAGGCGTCTTCCCAACCGGGATGTTATCCTCGAGCATGTTTTCACTCGAAACAACATTGCCGAGTATTTCATTCAGGCTGTTGCTTAACCGAACCGAATTGAGTGCATTGTGAACGGTTATTTTAAGCTGGAGCGGATTGAACGGTTTTTCAAGAAAATCGAATGCCCCCACCTGAATTGACCGGATGGTGAGCGCAACATCACCAAAGGCAGTAAATAAAACCACCGGAAGCCTTGGATTAAATTTCTGAATTTCTGAAATAACTTCCACGCCATCCATGCCCGGCATTCGAAAATCTGTGAGTACCAAATCCGGATGTTCGGTGCGAACCAATTCCAGGCCAATTTCACCATTTTCGGCTTCAATAGTGGTATAGCCTTCTTTTATCAGGGTATGCTTCAGCATTGTCCTGTAAATCTGCTCGTCGTCAATAATGAGAATTTTTTCCATGTTAAAGTCTTAACTATGTTAATGGAAGTGTAAAATCGGACCCCATTTGTAATACTAATCCTTGCCTGCTGAATCGCAAAACTAAAAGTTTAACAAATATAAAGATTTTAATGAGTTCCGGTTAATTTTTTTACTTAAAAATAAATAATTATCTTTTGTTGACTTACAATCTCCTTCGCCTTGTCGGAAAAAAGGTTGAAAATACAGGCAATAAGGTATTTTGAAATACATATATATATGATTGACTTTTCAAATTCAAATGTGACCTTGAAGCCACCGTGATTGTGCGGATAACGATCTTTTCCGTATTTTTGATCACAAAACAAATGCAGATGAACCACAGCGATCTTTTTGACAGACTCTGGAAAGAGTACACTTCTAAAAACCCATCCACCGGTAAGGTATACGATCTGTTTCGTGCAGAAGGTGAGACTGTAATAAACGACCACATTGCTTTTCGTACCTTCAGAAGCCCTGCTATTGGAGTGGAAAAACTGGCAACGGTTTTTCTGAAAAACGGCTACGAATTCAGGGGAGATTACCACTTTGAAACAAAAAAACTGTATGCCAGGCATTTTGAGCATAAAACCGACATGGAGGCTCCGCGTGTTTTCATCAGCGAATTGCTCGTGGATGAGTTCAGCCCCTTCCTACGGGAGACGGTTCGAACCTGGATCGCATCTATCCCGGAACCGATGTATGGTTCTGACGACCTGATTTATGCCGGCAACATGTCAGGAACTCCGTCATTTGCCATTTATGAAAAATTACGTGAAGAGTCGGAATATGCGGCCTGGCTCTATGTAAACGGTTTTTGCGCCAACCACTTCACTGTGAGCGTAAACCGGCTAAAAAAGTTCGACTCTGTCGAAAAAGTCAATGCCTTCCTTAAATCACAGGGCTTTTTACTGAACGATGCAGGGGGTGAGATCCAGGGAACTCCGGCAGAGCTGCTTGAGCAATCGAGCATCAGGGCGGGAATGGTTTCCTTTAAATTTACCGAAGGCGAATTTGAAATTCCCGGATGTTATTATGAATTTGCAAAGCGTTATCCCGACGCTGACGGCAAATTGTACAGTGGATTTATTGCCAGATCGGCCGACAAGATCTTCGAATCGACAAATTTCTATAAAAAATGAAACGATCGCTTAAAGTTTTCATCTTTCTCAGTCTGTATGGTATAACTGCATCGTGTTCGTCAGGTGGAAATAAAAAAGCAGAAACCAATTACGTTGTACCCAAATCTGGTGTGATTCATGAGCATATTGTCGGGTTTACCGACAAGAATATATCTTATGCACTTTACATCCCAACCAAAATCAGCCATCAACCTGCTCCCGGCCTCTCTGCAAAGAACGCCATACCTACCACTACCCAAAAGCGTGAAGGGAAACTGAATCCCCCTCCGGCAAGCCTCCGGCTACCCGTTATGGTGGCCTTCGACCCGCATGGGTCCGGGTTGCTGCCTGTAAAAACCTATAAGGATCTTGCCGAGAAATATGGTTTTATCCTGATCGGTTCGAACAATTCCAAAAACGGGTTGTCGTTTCCCGAGATCAGAAGTATTCTCTCGTCTATGTTCACTGAGATTCATGCCGTGTATCCGGTCGATACAACCCGCATCTATATGTTGGGTTTCTCAGGTGGTTCGAGGATTGCAAGCATTGCTGCAGGGGAATATGGCGGGGTAAAAGCCGTGATTGGCTGCGGTGCTGGGCTGCCAACAGGTGCACCGTCCATGGGTTTTCGATTCGACTATTTCGGTATTGCAGGCACCGCCGATTTCAATATGTTTGAGATGCTGCAGCTTGATGAACCCATGAACCAGGCGGGAATACGACATTTTATCACCACCTTTCCGGGTCCCCATGCATGGCCGCCCGTCGCTGTTATGGAGGAAGGATTTCAATGGCTCATACTGAACGCCATGCGCGACGGGACGCTGAGGAAGGACGATGCAGTGATTTCAAGGATCATGGCCGGGTTCAATCAGCGGATTGCCGATGCAAAAAGTGGAAATCACCTCATCGCAGCCAATGATGCCTGTAAGGAAGCCATCCTGTTTGCCGATGGGTTGGCACCGGCAGATGAGTTTATACAACAATCAGCAGCTATCGAACAGCATCCGGAATATCAAAAGCAACTCGCATATCGGGCTGAAATCATGAAAAAGGAGACCGAAGAGCAAAATTTATTCGAGAGCGCCCTGCTGACAAAGGATCTATCCTGGTGGAAAAACCGGGTTTCCATGATGGGCCGCAAATACATGAAGGGAAAAAATCCGGAGGATACCCTGATGAACACAAGGTTGAAAGCCTTTCTGAGCCTGTATTGCTACTCGTATGCCAATGCTGTTTTGGTTCATCGCGAATACAATGAGGCCGGGAAAGCCATTGCTGTTTATGAAGTGGCCGACCCGCCCAACCCCGAACCCAATTACATGCGGGCCATTGTACTGGCTGTTCGATCGGAAAATGACTCGGCAATTGGTCAACTGCAGATTGCTGTTTCCAAAGGTTTTACTGACAAAATCCGTATAATACAACAACCGGAATTCCAGTCCTTAAAAAGTTTACCTGCATGGTTTGACCTGATCAAATCGATTCAATAACCACCAATCCCCTTACCCTGCCCGCAGGGAGGAACTTGGGGAAGGAAAGTCAAAAACATAAATTGATGGATTTAAACATACTTCATAATAAACTAAAGGAATTTTCGCAAAATTTTGAAGGCGAGATATTTACAGACCAAACCCAGCGACTGCTTTATGCCACCGATGCTTCTGCTTACCGTGAAGTGCCCATAGGCGTGGCCCGTCCTAAAAATGCCACGGACATTCAGAAACTGATACATTTCGCCCGTGCAGAAAACCTGTCGCTGATCCCAAGAACCGCCGGTACATCCCTGGCTGGTCAGGTGGTAGGGCAAGGTCTGGTGGTAGATGTATCCCGGTACCTGACCCGGATCCTGGAGATCAACATCAGCGAACACTGGGTGCGTGTTGAACCCGGCGTTATCCTTGATGAATTGAACAAGATTGTTGAAAAACACGGGCTTTTTTTCGGTCCCGAAACCAGCACATCCAGCAGATGCATGATGGGTGGTATGGTTGGCAACAACTCCTGTGGCGCCCACTCCATTCTGTATGGGAGTACCCGTGATCATGTCATTTCCGTCAAGGGATTTTTAAGTGATGGTTCTGAGGTGGAATTCACGGACCTGTCAAAGGATGAATTCATGAAAAAAATTTCGGGCGATACCCTGGAAAATATGATCTACCGTCAGATCAATGAAATTCTCTCTGACCCTGAAAACCGGGAAAACATCCGCAGGGAGTACCCCGATCCGGCTATTCACCGACGGAATACCGGATATGCGCTCGATCTGCTGTTGGAAACTGAACCATTTAACTTCTCCAAACTCATAGCCGGCTCCGAAGGTACGTTGATGTTTATGACTGATATCAAGCTTAATCTGGTTCCGTTGCCACCTAAAGAGAAAGCCCTGATCTGCGTGCATTGCCACACCATTGCCGAATCATTGAAAGCCAACCTCATTGCCCTCAGCTATGAACCTGGTTCGGTCGAACTGATGGACAAGGCCATCATGGATTGTACCAGGGATAACATAACCCAACGGCAGAACCGGTTTTTCATCGAAGGTGACCCCGGGGCCATTCTGATCATCGAATTCGCCCGTGAATCGCGGGAAGAGATCATGGACATCTATCAACGGCTGGAGAAAGAGATGCGCGCAGCTGGGCTGGGATACCATTTCCCAATACTCTTTCCACCGGATGTAAAAAAGGTTTGGGATCTGCGCAAGGCCGGACTGGGAGTGCTTTCCAATTATCCCGGCGACCGTAAGCCCGTCCCGGTTACCGAAGACACAGCTGTAAGCCCTGCTGTTCTTCCGCAGTATATTGAAGAGTTCAACGGGATGCTGGCGAAGCTGGGACTCGATTGCGTTTACTATGCACATGTCGGGTCGGGTGAATTGCACCTCCGCCCCGTGCTGAACCTCAGGGATCCGGCCGATGTTGAACTGTTTCACACCGTTGCACTTGAAACAGCAAAACTTGTCAAGAAATTCAACGGATCGCTGTCAGGCGAACATGGCGATGGCCGGTTGCGCGGAGAATTTATCCCGCTGATGCTGGGAGAAAAAAACTACGCGTTATTCAAAGCGATCAAAGATCTCTGGGATCCCAGCCACATCTTCAACCCTTATAAAATCACGGATACCCCGAAGATGAATACCAGTTTGCGGTTTGAACCCGGCAAAGCTGTCCGCACTATCGCAACGATATTCGATTTTTCGAAAAGCCACGGCATTCTGCGTGCTGCCGAGCAATGCAACGGTTCGGGCGATTGCCGCAACACCGTCCAAACCGGTCGCTGGATGTGCCCGTCGTATATGGCGGTTCAGGATGAGAACACCACCACCCGGGCCCGTGCCAATATTTTAAGAGAGTTTCTCACCAATTCCGCCAAGTCGAATCCCTTTGACCACAAGGAGATATACGAAGTGATGGATCTGTGCCTCTCCTGCAAGGCATGCAAGTCGGAATGCCCGTCGAATGTGGATATCGCTAAACTGAAAGCCGAATTCCTGCAACATTATTACGATGCCAACGGAATCCCGCTACGGTCACGGCTCATCGCAAACATCACCCGGATCAATCAACTTGGTAGCCTCGCCCCTTCCCTTTTCAATTTCTTCCAGAAAAACAACTATATTTCAGGGTTTACCAAAAAGATGCTTGGATTTGCCCGTGAACGGAATATCCCGCTGCTGTATACTACAACGCTTCGTGCCTGGGCCGCAAAAAACATTAGAGATGTCAGGGAAAATCAATCTGAGCGGGGACCAGGATCACCTGAACGAACCGTATACCTTTTTGCAGATGAATTTTCGAATTTCAATGATGTGGAAATTGGCATCAAGGCCATCAAACTTTTAAATGCGATTGGCTACCGTGTGATCATTCCGGGTCATGCCGAAAGCGGACGCACTTATCTTTCGAAAGGATTGATCAGACAAGCGAAGAAGTTAGCCAACGAAAATGTGAGGATGCTTAAAGATTTGATCACTGATGAAACTCCGCTGATTGGCATTGAACCTTCTGCCATCCTTACGTTTCGGGACGAATACCCCGAACTGGTTGACGCATCGCTGAAAGAGGCTGCAGTTGAACTGGCAAAGAATGCGTTTATGTTTGATGAGTTTCTGGTTAAAACCTCCCTCAAAGAGGAGCTACCCCCTCCCCTGCCCCCTACAAAACAGGGGATGGAGTATGTGCACCCGCTATCAGGTTTTTTTACGGACAGGGCGGAGAGGATCAAACTTCATGGTCATTGCCATCAGAAAGCGCTGGCATCAACAGAATCAACGAAAAAAATGCTTACAATTCCGGTAAATTATCAGGTGACAGAGATCAAATCGGGTTGCTGCGGGATGGCCGGATCGTTTGGTTATGAGCAGGAACACTATGAGGTTTCCATGAAGGTGGGTGAACTTGTTCTGTTTCCTGAAGTACGTAAAACAGCCGCGGAGGTCATTATTGCAGCTCCGGGTACGTCATGCCGTAATCAAATTCTGGATGGTACCGGAAGGCAGGCGTTGCATCCTATTGAAGTGCTGTATGATGCACTAAAAAATAGCGAGGTAGCGAGGTAGCGAAATAGCGAAATAGAGAGGTAGCGAGGTAGCGAGGTAGCGAAGGGTTTTCGAGATCAGGATGCGGTCGCCTGCGGTTGTATGAACATAGGTATAACATCCGTCCGATTCGCAATGCGTGATATTCTGCAGGTCGACCAGGTAGATATTCTCCTTTGTTTTGAGCACGATCTTCTTTTTCTGCCGAATGTCAGTTTTGAGGTTTTCCTCCAGCGCCTGGATCTGTGAATTAAAATGTTCCTGGATATGGGTTTCGGCGCGTTTTACCGAATCAACAAGTTCGTCAGGGTTCACAGGCTTAAGCAGGAAATCGATGGCGGCGAATTTAAAAGCCAGAACGGCATATTTTTCATAAGCCGTAATAAATATCACCTTGAAATCAATGGTTTCGAATCTGTGAAGCAGGTCGAATCCTGTTCCGTCATCCATCCGGATATCCAGGACCACGTGCAAGAATTAAGTTTAGTTCGCAGTTCGCAGTTCACAGATTTGACTGCCGACTGCCGACTTCCGACTACTTTTTCACCATCTTCCCACTCCCCACCTGCTTTCCAGCCCGGATGCGATAATAGTACATCCCTGCCGGCAGGTTCCCGGAATTCCATTGCAACGTCTGCTCGCCCTTTGCCTGGTTAGTATTCACCGGCTCGGCCACCAGTTGCCCGAAACCGTTAAATACCTGAATATTGACCAACAGGGATTCTTTCAGCGTATACCTGAAAGTCGTTGATTCTGCAAACGGATTCGGCCAATTCGAAATTCGTAACTCGTAATTCGTGATTTTCCCAGCTCCCTGCCCCCAGGCTTTCAGGTCGTACGCTCCCATATCATAACCGGCGCCAGCGCAGGTCTCAGGTTTCCAAGAATATCTTCAGGCGGGCTTAAGAAGTGCGTTCCATGAGCACAGGCATATTGCGCTATCCCCATATCAACACACGGACTCCAGTGTTCGGTTGTAAGCAGGGTGGTATCGCTGAACAACGGATCTGACTTTATCATCCCGGCTCCGATAATCCTGGTTCCTGCAATGTTATTGGTATCAAAGTCGCTATAAGCGATTTCGACTGTTCCGCTGTCAATGGTTTTGCTGACATGGCCGGTATCGCCATCCATCAGGAACCGGCTGGCCACCAAGAGTGGTTTTTTGCCAAGGAAGTTGATCTGTTCGTAATAAGTTCCCTCAGCTACCAGAACGGTATCACCGGGGGTTGCAGCGTTAATTCCTGATTGGATCGTTGGGTAATCGCCCGGAACATGGATGATCTGTGCCTGCATTGCAGTGGTGATGACCAAGCTGCAAAAGAAAAGTAAAAGTTTTTCATGCTAAGTTGGTTTAAAGGTTTAATTTCTAAGTCCTCAGTCTGCAGTTCGTACTTTGCCTGCCAACTGCCAACTGCCGACTATCCAAAATCAAATGTAATTCCGTTTAAAGGTGGGAATGGGTCATTTAAACAAACGCCGGGGGAGATTAAATAAACGCTCTGCATGGTCAAGCAATCGCAGGAAAAAGCGCTTTGCTAATTAACAAACTGGATCAATTCCGTTTATAAGTGAGAAATGTTCAGCCTCCGAAACACTTTTTATCTGAAAAGTGAACGGGCGGACAGGCAGACAAGTCGAATAATTTCGCTACTTCGCTACTTCGCTATTTCGCTATTTCGCTATCTCGCTATTTCGCTATTTCATTTGAAGGCCACCCCGTTTGGTGCAATGCCAACGGAATATTGTTTGATCAGATTTCCCTGTGAAGAATAGCGGTAGAGCGTACCTGCGTCTGTAAAATTCCCTGCATCAAGGGCATAAATATCGTCATTTGCAGGATTGACATTGAAGCCGTAGAACATTTTATTATTAATAAACGGAACCGCAGGCAAGGAGGTTGCTGTTATACTCATCGCATAGATGCCGGAATAGCCGAAGCCACCACCATAATACAATGTGGATTTATCCATGCTGATGTCGATATGCTGCGGATGTTGTGTTTGAGAAATGATATATTCGACGACTTTGTGGTAGTCCTGTCCCGACAACCCGACTAATTTTGACGGTGTTTCCTTAATGATGGTGAAATTCGAATCGTATTTTATATATCCGTAGCAGATAACCCAGATATCGCTGTTTTTGTCAACAACCATCTCCTTGGGATTATCGCCGACCGTGATGGTCTGTACAACTTTGTCGCTGGCCGGATTGATAATGGAAATGGTGGAATCAAGGTCGTAAGCTCCTCCGTTGCATACCAGAATATTGCCTCCCGCCACGAGAGCCTGCTCAGGTCCTGTGCCCACCTTTATGGTTCTCAGGATGGTATTTAAAGTAAGGTCAATAACCTTGACAACCCCATTTTCTCCCCATTGGGTAATGTAGCCTTTATTGTTGAAAGAGGTCATACAGCGGGGGGATATGAAACCTGTAATGCTTCCGGCTGCTTTGAAGTTATCAACCGTGGCAATCACAACCGAATCGGATAGATTCATCATCATGTATGCCTTGCCATTGACAATGTAAATTGACTGCAGTACCTGCCCGATGGGGTGGTTGTTTACAACTGAATAAATCGAATTCCGTATCGAGTCTGCTGCAAAATCGTAAAAGCTGACAGAGGCGTTATCAAGCCCGTAAGTACCTTCATTTGAGATAAATGCACCATTATAATATGGTCCGGGAGGCGTAACATAGGGTTTGTCTCCTTTGTCGCATGAAGCGATCAGGACTATGATAAGCATTGCTGCAAAAAAGCGGTTCAGGTTTGTTTTCATTTGTTAATAATTTCTAATTTAATGGTCGTTTGGAATATCAAAGATTAGTCCACTCCGAAAACTCTTTTCAGATATTTATTACTACTCCCTCTTCTGCCGGATAGGTTTCGGTGAAAACCGTACGTGCTTCGGCCAGCAGTGGTTCAATATCTTCATAACGTGCTGAAAAGTGGCCGATGAGCAATTTTCTCACCTGTGCCTTTGATGCAATGGTTGCCGCTTCAATTGCCGTGGCATGAAGTTTATCAGCGGCAGCGGAGGCGAGAGCCTGCATGAACGTTGCTTCATGATATAGCAATCCTACCTCCCGGATATAAGGGATGATCTGTTCAAAATAGCCGGTATCGCTGCAATAGGCAAACGACCGGGCAACAGGAATTTTACGCGGAGGATTTTTCTCGCGAAAGATGAAGCCGCATGTTGGCACCCTGTGGTTAAGCGGAAAACTATGAATGGATAATCGTTCATCCTCAAAAAGCAAATCAGCCTGATCAAAGCTCAGGGAATGAAAGATAACCTGAAAGTTCAGGGTAGTTTGCGATGCCTCCAGTTGAATATTGAGGATTTCGTGGAGCATGGCAGGTGCATAAAGATGCAATTCCTCCTTGCGTCCAAGCAAATGCATGGAGTTGAGCAAGCCGATGAGGCCGAAAAAATGATCTCCATGAAGGTGACTGATGAAAACATGCTTAATCCGTTGAAACGAAATATGATATTTTCTTAACTGAAATTGAGTTCCTTCTCCGCAATCAATTAAATAGAAGCGCTCATTTGCATTGAGCAAATGAGCGCTTAAATTCCTGTTGTTTGCCGGTATGGCTGCATTGCTGCCCAGCACTGTCAACGAGAAGGTCATAGTGAATTATTCAGCCTTCGGTTCTTCACCGTCAGGCTCAACGTCAGGTTTTACCTCCGGTTGGACAGGTTTGGCATCACGGGCAAGGTTTTCGGCCTTTACCATATCAGCTTTGAGGTTTGCAAGGGCATCGATATCACCAAGGGTCGTTTTCTCTAAGTTATCCTTGAGTTTTTTTACCGCTTTTTTGGTATCGTTTTCCTTTTTCAGACCAGTCTTGGCCTCCTTGTTCTTCTCTGCATTTAAGGCATCCTGGTGGATTTTACTATGGGAAAGGATGATTTTCTTGTTTTCTTTTGAAAATTCGATCACTTTGAAATCCATCGATTCTTCTTCCTTTGCCAGGGAGTTATCATCTTTGCCAAGATGACGGAGTGGTGCAAAACCTTCAACGCCATAGGGAAGGGCAATGATGGCGCCCTTGTCGCTCAAACTGACAATGGTTCCAAGGTGAACTGACCCGACGGCAAATACGTTTTCGAATACATCCCAGGGGTTTTCTTCCAGTTGCTTGTGACCAAGGCTAAGGCGGCGGTTTTCAACATCAACATCCAGAACCATCACCTCGATGCTTTCTCCGATCTTGGTGAATTCGGCGGGATGCTTGATCTTTTTCGACCAACTCAGGTCCGAAATGTGAATGAGACCATCAACTCCCTCTTCAAGTTCCACAAAGATACCGAAGTTTGTAAAGTTGCGAACGGTGGCTGAATGTTTCGACTTGAGTGGATATTTCTCACGTATGTTTGCCCATGGATCAGGAATAAGTTGTTTAATCCCCATCGACATTTTGCGCTCTTCGCGGTCAAGAGTGAGAATAACAGCTTCTACTTCCTGGCCAACCTTAAGAAAATCGTGTGCCGTACGAAGATGCTGCGACCATGACATTTCGGAAACGTGAATCAATCCTTCAACACCTGCCGTGATTTCAACAAAAGCACCGTAATCGGCAATAACGACAACTTTGCCTTTCACTTTATCACCGATCTTGAGATCCTGGTTAAGTGAATCCCATGGATGAGGCGTAAGCTGTTTTAAGCCAAGGGCAATACGTTTCTTGTTCTCATCAAAATCGAGGATTACCACCTTGATTTTCTGATCAAGTTTAACGATCTCTTCAGGATGGTTGATGCGACCCCAGCTGAGGTCGGTGATATGAATCAAGCCATCAACACCACCGAGATCTACAAATACACCATAGCTGGTGATATTTTTGACGGTACCTTCAAGAATCTGTCCTTTTTCGAGTTTCTTGATGATCTCTGCTTTCTGGGCTTCGAGTTCATCTTCGATGAGGGCTTTGTGAGAAACAACCACGTTTTTATATTCATGATTGATCTTCACTACTTTGAATTCCATTACTTTATCTACAAACACATCGTAATCGCGGATGGGTTTGACATCGATTTGTGACCCCGGGAGAAAAGCCTCGATGCCGAAAATATCGACAATCAAACCGCCTTTGGTACGCGATTTCACATAACCCTTGATAATTTCTTGTTTTTCGTAAGCATCGTTGATCCGTTCCCACGATTTCAGTATGCGTGCCTTTTTGTGAGACAATAGCAACTGACCGCTGGTATCTTCCTGGTTTTCAATATACACTTCAACTTTATCTCCGATCTTCAACTCAGGATTGTAGCGGAATTCGTTAATCTGGATAACACCATCGCTTTTAAAGCCGATGTTGACAATAACTTCGCGGTTGGTCATGGTGACCACAGTACCTTCAATCACTTCATGATCCTGGATGGCACGAAGGGTTTGATCATAGGCATCTTCCAGTTTGGTCCGCTCTTCACTGGAATAAATTTCATGTTTTTTCCCGATGGCATCCCAGTCGAAATCAGCAGGGACAACAGGTGCAACATGGGTTTTTCTTTTTGATCTTACCGGCTCTGCAACAGGCTCTGCAACGGTTTCAGCAACAGGCTCGGCAACGATTTCCGCAACAGGCTCGGCAACGATTTCCGCAACAGGCTCGGCAACGATTTCCGCAACAGGCTCGGCAACGATTTCTGCAACTGGTTCTGCAACTGTCTCTTCAACAGTTTTTTCCACCACCTCTTCCACAACTGGGACTTCGGTTTCGGCAACTACATTTTGTTCAACAATGGGTTCAGTGTTCTGCTCCATGTTCAAATTGGTTTCTTCAGGAGTCATTCAATTTTGCTTTGTGGCGACGCGATTGCGTCAACCGGGTTTAACATTTTATTAATTTACAGGGCTTTATATAAAGAACGACATCCATTTTCCCCTATAAAAATGGGGTGCAAAGATAGAAAGAAATATTGTTAAAACCAAAGGAGCGGTTTACGATTTACGAAGTGAAAGTTCCTGATTTCCTTATGATATGATTTCCATTGACCACCGCCGCTTGACAATGATCAGTATTATTTATTAACTTCGCCACCTAAATTGTCAGCAATATGCCATTAAAATGCGGAATAATCGGACTTTCCGGGTCAGGAAAAACCACCTTATTTAATTGTATCTCAAATAACCGTGCTGAAACGCACGCTGCTGCTTTTTCGGGCACCAAATCAAACCTGGGGGTCATGAATGTTCCGGATGCCCGTCTCCAGGCCATCGATAAAATCATCAAATCAGCAAAGGTCGTCATGACTACCATTGAAATGGTCGACATTCCCGGCCTGTCGAAAGGCGGAAGCCAGACAGAAGGCAATAAATTTCTGTCCGATATCCGCAATGTAGATGCGCTTATCCATGTGATCCGTTGTTTTGACAACCCGCAACTGCCTCATCTTGAAGGATCCATAAATGCTGTTCGTGACCGGGAGATTGTCGATCTTGAATTGCAGATCAAAGACCTTGAATCGGTTGAGAAAAAAATTGGCCGGATGGAGAAGTTGAGCAAATTGGGCGATAAAGATGCAAAACACGGACTCGATGTCCTTCATAAGGTAAAATCACATCTTGAATCGTTCCAATCGGCTCGTACAGCACCGGTTTCCGTCGACGACCGGCGTTTTATGGAGGATATGTTCCTGCTGAGCGATAAACCCGTTATGTATGTGTGTAATGTTGACGATGCCTCTGCCATAAATGGAAATGATTATACTGCCAGGTTTATGAACGCAATCAAAGATCAGGATACGGAGGTGCTGGTGATTGCTGCAAAAATGGAATCGGAAATCGCGGAACTTGAAATTGAAGAAGATCGCCTGGCGTTCCTGGCCGATGCAGGATTAACAGAACCAGGAGTGAACCGGCTTGTGCGGGCTGCGTTTCACCTCATCGACCTTCAATGCTTCTTCACCGCCGGGCCAAAAGAGGTACGGGCATGGACTATCAAAAAAGGCATGACGGCACCTCAGGCCGCCGGGGTTATTCACAGCGACCTGGAACGTGGATTCATCCGGGCAGAGGTGATGAAATATGATGATTTTATAAAGCTTGGTTCAGAACATGCCTGCAAAGAACATGGAAAACTGATGGTTGAAGGAAAAAATTATGTTGTAGGAGATGGCGATATTCTGCACATCCGATTTAATGTATAACCAACCAACTTGTCACTCGTCACTCGTCACTTGTCACTTGTCATTTGTCACTTGTCATTTGTCACTTGTAATTTGTCACTTGTAATTCGTTACTTGTAAATTGTCTCAAAATCTCCTCCCCTTGGAACCCGTTGAAACAATCCTCGAAAAATTAGTATTTTCCAAAGACGACCTGCTGTACCTGCTGAACACCAGCGGGAAAGAGCGAATTAAACTTTTTGAAAAGGCCAAAGAAGTCAAAGCAGCCTGTGTTGGCAGAAAGGTTTATTTCAGGGGATTGATCGAATACTCAAATTACTGTAAAAAAAACTGTTACTACTGCGGAATCCGTGCAGGTAACAGCCGGTATGCCCGTTACAGGATGACGGATGCAGAGGTGCTCGAAGCAGTCAATTATGCGTATCTGAATGATTATGCCTCCATTGTGATACAGTCGGGTGAACAGACCAACAAAGCCTTCGTAGCGAAAATTGAATCACTTTTAAAGCGGATACACCTGCAAACAGCGGGTAAAATTCATGTAACGCTATCGTTGGGCGAACAGAGCGAAGATACCTACCGGCGGTGGTTTGAAGCCGGGGCGCACCGGTATCTTTTACGGATTGAAGTTTCAAACCCTGCATTGTATCTGAAGCTTCATCCGAATAACCTGAGCCACGATTACAATCGCCGCCTCGATGCATTGAAAACCTTGCGGAATGTGGGTTACCAGGTTGGTACCGGGGTAATGATCGGCTTGCCTTTCCAAACAATTTCAGACCTCGCTGACGATCTGATCTTTTTCCGGGAATTCGACATCGACATGGCCGGCATGGGGCCTTACATCGAACATGCCGACACGCCACTTTACCTGTACCGAAGCGAATTGTTACCCCTTAAAGAGCGGTTTGATCTGGCGCTGAAAATGGTCGCCATTTTAAGGATCATGATGAAAAACATCAACATTGCAGCCACAACAGCCATGCAAACAATTGATCCACAGGGGCGGGAAAAAGCCCTGATGGTGGGCGCCAACGTGATCATGCCCAACCTTACCCCCGTGAAATACCGGCAGGATTATCTGCTGTACGAAAACAAACCCTGCCTCGACGAAGAGGCCGAGGAGTGTAAAAGTTGCCTCGAGGCCCGCATCCATATAGCCGGCGATACCATCGGGTATGGGGAATGGGGCGATTCCAGGCATTTCTCGGAAAGAAATACCTGACACAAATCAATTCTTTCAAATAATACATGTGCTTGATTTTCCGACTGTTAAAAAATGACAAGTATTAAAATAGTTTTTGTCAGAAAATCTCTTAAAAATTTGTAACTTGCATTCCTGATCTGAGCAATATGAAATGGCCTGTATGAAGCATTAAAAAAAGCTTCATACTTTTTTAAGATATTGGATAACAGCATTTTTAGTTAAAAACATTTAGTATGAGGCACAAAATTCTGGTTATTGACGATGAGCAAATCATTCGTACGCTCCTCGTGAATTTTCTTTCAAAAAATTACGAAGTTGTTGCCAAGAAAAATGGGATGGAGGCACTCGAATGGCTTGAGGAAGATCTTCCCGACCTGATTATTTGCGACATTCAGATGCCCGTCATGGGTGGATATGATTTTCTCGGTAAACTTAGGAATGGTGGATTTACCAAGCGTACACCGGTGATAATGCTTTCAGGGGCCAGCGAGCTAAGCGAAGACCGGGTGAAGTGTTACAAAGCTGGAGCGCAGTATTACCTGGCAAAACCTTTCAACCCTGTTGAACTCACTGAGATCGTAAAAAAGAACCTCGAGCCAATTCACTATGCAGTTAAGTGGTAATCTTTGACCCATGGAAAAAAAAGTATCCATCTTATACATCGGAAATACAGAGGAAGCCATCAATGAACTTAGCACCCATCCGGATATTTCACTCACCCATGGAAGCAATGTAGTAGTTGCAACCCTGCTATTGAAATCAGGCCACAGACCAGATGCCATCCTTTGTGAACCGTATGTTGTCGGATATACCGGTTTTGAAATTCACGAAATAATCAGGAAAGACCCTGACCAGGCAATCAACAACATTGCATTTATCCTGATCTGTCATGAATTCAAGGAGGACATTTTTAAAAAGGCCTTCAACAAGGAAATGCGCCCCTACAACCTGGCAATTGATGATTTTTATGTTTTACCGCTGCCTGACCTTAACGGACTGGTAAACCGGATCCGGTTCCTGGTTGAGTACAGGAAAAAAGAAAAAGAGGTTCCGGAATGGCACATGCCATTGATAAAAAAAATATTTGATAAAGTGGTCGCCTCCATTGCGTTACTCGCGGTCTCCCCAATTTTGCTGATAACTGCAATTGCTATCCGGATTGAATCAAAAGGCAAGGTTTACTACACCTCCAAGCGCATGGGCCATGGACTTGAAGCCTTTGATTTTTACAAACTCCGTTCTATGCGGGTTGGAGCCGAAGCTGAACACGAAAAACTATCCCAGGAGAAAAACCAATATATGACCGCGGATAAATTTGCCGAAATTGATTTTGACAAAGAATGCCCCAGGTGTAGAGAAAGAACTGACGGCACCCCGTGTTCCGTAATACTCGAATGCGATCAGGATCGTAAAATCTGTGATTACAATTATGCAAAACAGAAAGAAGAAATTTTTAACAAGAATGCGACGTTTGTCAAAATATCCAATGATCCAAGGGTAACCAGGGTCGGAAAATTTATCCGAAATACAAGCATTGATGAGCTTCCCCAACTGATCAACGTTATCATCGGGGATATGTCGATCGTGGGAAACCGCCCTTTACCCCTGAAAGAAGCACACCAATTGACTAAAGGTCTTATCGCCAAACGTTTTCATGCTCCTGCAGGAATCACCGGCCTGTGGCAGGTGGAACTGAGGGGAAAAGGTGGACAGATGTCAGAAACAGAACGAAAGAAACTTGACAATGACTATGCTGACCATTTCAGCGGCAACAAATACAGCTTCCGCTACGATTTAAAACTGATTTTCAGGACAGCAAAGGCGCTGTTTCAAAAGGATTCGGTGTAATCATTTCATTTTGCCTCTTGCATAAAAATTACCTCCTTACAAATTAACCAGCCTCCGAACCCGGTCTTGATTTGTTTTCCAGATCATCCATGCATTGTTGTAAAACCCGGGCAAATTCCGTATCATTGGGCGGAGCGAAAATCAGGGAATGTTCCCCCGGTATCTGATGAACAACCACATTCCGGGCGAATTTCTTCCATCCCAGGAACACCGGATCGGAAACATAAAAATTGCGCTTTCGGGCTCTGAACAAGTGAAGTGTTCCGGGAAAATGACGCAGTGTCATGCTGCCGATCGCTTTGATGTTGGCCTTTGCAACATAGATAAGATTTGACGGCACATCAACCAGATCCTCCCGGTTTACCGCATCCTGATCGAGTAGTTTCATTTTAACGCGATACCGCAGCCATTTCATTTTTTTTGGAATGGTGTTCACCGGGTCAGTGATGATAATCAAGGCATTAAACAGAAGATGCATCGCTGTTTCCCTGAACCACAAAAATTTTCGCTGATATCCGTTCATATCTTTGTCGTATGAAACAGCCGCCGTATCAAACATTCCCAGAAAGGCAACAGGTTCGTTTTGTTCCACAAAACGGCAACACAACTCATGGGCAATCAACCCGCCAATTGAAAAACCGGCAAGGGCAAAGGGACCTTGGGGACGAACACTTCTGATTTCACGCATATAATGGCCGACAATGTCATCAATATGGTCGTATGGGGTCGATTTTCCATCGAGCCCATGTGCCTGAATGCCATAAACCGGTTGACTTGAGGCCATTTTCTGCGCCAGGGTATTGAACAACAGTATGTTTAATCCGCCACCATGAATGATGAAAAGCGGAATCCGGCCGGTTCCCGGCTTAATGCAAACCAACGGCCGCCATCCCTCACGTTCCTTTTCATGATCGATGGCTGAGGCCAGGGTTTTTACCGTTGGAAACGAGAAAAGTGAAGCCAATGGGATGACCTTCCCTGTTTGCCTCTCGAGATCGCTCATCACGGCCAAGGCCATCAGGGAGTGACCGCCCATCCTGAAAAAATCGTGGTTAATCCCAAACTTAGCTGTTCCCAATTGCTTTTCCCAGGCCGAAAAAACGATTTTCTCCATGATGGTGACAGGTTTGTCAGTCTCCAAAGTGCCGGCACTATCAAAATCAGGTTGCGGCAATGCCTTCAGGTCAGGTTTATGATTAATCGTCAATGGAATAAATGGGATTCCCATGAAGTGCGCGGGAATCATATAGTCAGGAAGCACGGAACCCAGTAAATCCCCAAGTTCAGATGCAATACTACCTTGGTTTAAAACCACATAAGCAATCAGGCTGACCTCTTTCCCGGCATTTTCAAAAGGGACAACCACACATGCGTTAACCATGGGCAACTGGTTGATCGCAGCTTCAATTTCACCAATCTCAACCCTGAACCCGCGAATCTTGAGTTGCGCATCGATCCGTCCTGCAAATACCAGATTCCCGTCAGGAAGGATGGTCACGCGATCGCCTGTGGAATAAAAACGGGACGATTCGTTTCCGTGACAAATTGCGCTGAACTTTGCAGCAGTCAGAGCCTTCTGGTGCAGGTACCCCGTGGAAACTATTTCACCGCCAACCAACAACTCATTTTGCAGGGTTGGGATCCCCGGCTGGCCGAAAACATTCCGGATAATGACTTTTGCGCCTAGAACGGGTTTCCCGACAGGAAGCTCCTTCCCGTTCAAATCCGTTGACAGTTTGTAAGCCGTAGCCACCACGGTCGTTTCGGTTGGCCCGTAGGTATTGTAAAGCATGATGCCCTTCCATTTCGAATTGAGCCACTTTCCGACATGGGAATTTCCGGCACGTTCGCCCCCGATGATCACCAACCGCAACCGGTCAGGTACTTTTTCCAAATCAGAAGACTGAACCATCAGCTGATGCCAGAAAGCAGTAGGTAAATCAAGCACGGATATGGCATTCTCCCGACAAAAATCAAGAAAGCGGTTCACGCTGGAAATCGAATCGTTGCTGCGCAATACAAGTGCTGCCCCGCAAGCCAGTGTTGGAAATATCTCTTCAACCGACGCATCGAACGCCAGGGAGGCAAACTGCAGCACGCGATCTGCCTGAGTCAATGCATAGCGGTCAATACAACCTTTGATAAATATGTCGAGTGAACGACGTGAAATAACCACACCTTTGGGTTTCCCGGTTGTTCCCGATGTATAGATCACATAAGCAGGTTGGTTTTCCTGCACATTGCCAATGTCTGGTTCTGAGAATTCAATTTGCCGGTTAATAATGCTTCCGATATCAATTACCTCGACAGAATCGGGTAATATATCACGGAATTTCTCCATTGAGAAAACATGTGATACACCTGAATCCAGCAAAATTGTCCTTATTCTTTCGGTTGGCATTCCCGGATCAAGAGGCAGATAAGCCTTTCCGGATCTGAGTATACCCAGTATGGAAGCAATGAATTCAGGGCTGCGATCAAGACAAATCGCAACAATGTCATCATGTGTGCCGGCAAATGCTGTTTTAATATAGCCTGCAACCTGAGTCGACTGATTATACAATTCCACATAGGTCACCTGTTGGTCGCCGAACCGGATCGCTGTTTTCAGACCATGACTTTTAACCTGACTGTCAAAGAGTTGCAAAAACGGCTGAACATCCGACAGGTCCCAATCCATGTTTACACGTTCATGCAGATCAAGTTCTGAAGCATTAAGCAGGTTGATAGAGGTGACCGCATCACTTTTATGATCAGCTAACCGTTGAAAAAACAAGGGCATCCGGCATTGGAGGTCATCAATCAGGACTGAGTTTGGCGAAATGACTGTTATCTTTCCCGATCCGGGAATTAAGATCGTACTGCTTGGATAACGGCCTGAAATTGAATAGCCTGTCTCCAGTGAAGTTGTCAGGATGAAACGATATCCCGGCTTTTCTATCCCGATAAATTTCCGTTTTATTTCAGGGGTTCTTGCAATCAGATCAAACAGATAGGTTCCCATCGAAATGGTACGCACAAGTTCCATCTCAATATTATCCAACGCTTTTTCACAGGTAATTCCGGTAATGGAAGGCAGTATATAGGGCATTACATCTGAAAAAATACCGGAAGATTCATCATGTATGCAACAGGATTCATGGGTACTGATGCCGGCAGCAAAGGATGTTGAATTTGAATAACATGCAAGAAAAAAAAGCAGGGAAGCACGAATATTCCCGTCCATATTGCCATTAAGCGGAATGTCATCAGTTTTAAGGTTTCCGGATGTCACAGGGATGACCTGATCCGCCTGATCGCTCACCTGGCTCAGTTGTTTGATCCAATAACGTTCGTTCGAAGCAACTTTTCGAACCAAATCATCAATGGAAGTAAGTTGTCCTGTTGTTAAAACAGGAAGTGTCGGGTCAACTTCAACATCCTTAAAAGCAGAACTGAAAGCGACGGGTTCACCCGCAAGGTTTGCGATGGCCGTAACCACCAGAACACCCTGCGAGGCAGCAATGGTGACCGACTGCCCGGTAAGTCCAAGCACAGTTCCTGGTTTTTGGTTTACCTGTTGAACTTCGCAGCTTGCCCGCAATACCAGAAACACACCGTTTTTAGTAAGCAATTTAGGACTGGCCAACCCATTATTCCTGTTTTCTCCGAGGTTCAATGCTCGTACCATGTTGTACAGTTCGGGCGCAGATTTCCGGAAATCAAGAACTGCCGATGCATGGGGTTTCTGATATAAGCCAAAGTATGATTCAGGTTTTATGGATGTTACCGGAAGGTCATGATCCTTACCGAGCGTATCGAGCACCTGTGAAAAAGATTGTAAGGCTGCTTCAAAACATTTGACATTCAGCGTAAATGCTGTGTCTTCCCTTGAAATGGCCACACTAACTGAAGCAACAATTCCTCCCGCATCAGTATCACCGGTCATTATATGCCAGCTTACACCGTGCATCTCCTCCCCCATCATCAGTGCCCAGGATGTTGCATGAACTCCGGCGTAGGTTGGAAGCAGGGAATCGTGGTAATTGATGGAGCCTTTCCGTGCCGTTTTCAGCATGTCATGTTTCAGAATTTTGCTATTGACGATGCTGAAAAGATAATCGAATGGAATCGTATTCCAGTCTGTCGACTCAATGCCCTGATAACCGGAATTCAAACCGATTCCCCTGGTTCTTCCCCATGCCTTACAGGCCGGATCGGGGCTAATCAGCCCTTTTATTGAATACCCATGCCTCAGCAACATATCGCCGCATTCAGTTAGCAAACCTGTCTCACCGATCAGCACACACGAAGGCGAGTCGATGGCCAAACTTGGGTGGTGCTGGCTCTTTTTCAGCAGTTTTCCCACCGGAATTACGGGGTCGTTAATAATGGTATGGATTGTATCATTGATAAAGTTTACCATTTCCTGCACCGGTTCTTCATCATACAAGGCTGTATCGTATTCAAGCCAGCATTCCAGTTCATTTCCGGTTTCTTCGGCATTCAGCATGAGTTCGGCCTTCACACCGCCGCTTCCCAATTCTTTCTGGCTTAGCGTGAATCCTCCAAAATTCATATCAGGCATGGCCCAGTTCTGCATAACGAACACAACCTGGAACAAGGGATAATTTCCCGGCGAGGTGATCATTCCAAGCGCACGGACCAGGTGGCCGAAAGGAAGATCAGCATTTTCAAAAGCGTCAAGGCCCGTACACTGAACTTTTTTAACCAAAGCAGAAAATGTTTCCTCCCCGGAAATCTGGTTTCGCAAAGCCATCATATTTGTAAAGTAACCGATCAGCGGCTCAGTCTCCCACCGGTTTCTGTTGGCATAAGGAGTACCAACCACAATATCATCATTCCCCGAAAAGTTGCAAAGCATAATTTTATAAACCGAAAGCAGCAATCCGAAGAGACTGCAGCCATGTTCAACCGTAAACGATTTAAGGGCGCTCAGTTCATCCGCCGGAATTTTCCACCAGATCCGCCTGCCGGTTTGAGCAACTTTCGTTATATCGAACGGTTTTCGGCACTGCATAATAAGCCGGGATGGCTGTTTCGCAAAGATCTTTTTCCAGTATTCGAGTTGATGAACCAGTTTTTCCTGGTTGCCATTCTGCTGATAAACAGCAAAATCAACATTCTGAATTGCATGGTT
>CAIYES010000570.1 GCA_903925275.1 uncultured Bacteroidales bacterium | reverse complement strand
TTGCTCTCCAGCAGAGCTCACGTCCTGTTCAGATTTATCATACAAAGTTAAATTATTTAAAAAATAAATCGCCAGCCTCTTGTTTTACAACATAGAAGGGGGCAGGGGGAGAGGTCATGAAAAATTAAATATTTTGATAGCAATCCTCGGTCCTACGGCAACCGGCAAAACTGCACTTGCGGCCAGGCTGGCTTATGAACTGAACGGGGAGGTGATCAGCGCCGATTCCCGGCAGGTTTACAGGGGTATGGACATCGGAACGGGGAAAGACCTGTGCGATTACCTTATCGATGGCATTTCAATTCCTTATCATCTGATCGACATTGCCGAGCCTGGTTACGAATACAACATCTTTGAATACCAGAAGGATTTCCTGAACGCATACACTGACATTCTTGACCGGAAAAAATTACCGGTTCTCTGCGGTGGCTCAGGCATGTATCTTGAAGCCGTATTAAAAGGGTATCGTCTTACGCCTGCCTACAACAACTCTGAATTTTTAAAAACGCTGGAGGATAAATCATACGACCAACTTGTTGACATCCTGAAATCATATAAGACATTGCACAATGTTACCGACCTTGAAGACCGGCCCAGGCTGATGAAGGCGATCCTGGTGGCCTCGAAGTCGAAAATTGCCGAAGATTCGCGGACAAATCCGACTTTTCCGAAAATCACTTCCCTGGTATTTGGTGTTAGCTACCCGCGTGATCTGTTAAGGGTGCGCATCGGCGAAAGATTAGAAAGTCGCCTGAATAATGGAATGATCGCTGAAGTTGAACGGTTGCTTCAAGGCAACATTTCACCGGAACGACTGATGAAATACGGCCTCGAATACAAGTTCATAACCCTGTTTCTGAAGGGTGAATTATCACGGTCAGCTATGTTTTTTCAGTTAAATACAGCCATTTGTCAATTTGCAAAACGACAGATGACCTGGTTCAGGCGCATGGAACGCCAGGGGATGGCAATTCATTGGATCGACGGGCAAAAACCACTGGAAAAAAAGGCAGAGGAGATCATGTCGATGGCAAGAGGTTTCATTTAATATTTTATGTCCTCTCCCCCTTCCTCCTCCCATTGAAGGGGTTTAGGGTGAGGTGTGTTCTTCTAATCCTGCCTCATCCCCCGACCCCTTCTCATATACCCACCCATCCCCCTGACCCCTTCTCCTGAAGGAGAAGGGGAGAAAATTCCTCCGTTTTTTGAAGGGCCGGAGAAGGGTCTTTGACATACCGACTGAGGTTTCCCGATTGTAACTGGTACAATTGTACTTGATCAAATTATTTTTGATATATTTGTAGTTCTGGTTCGTGCTCATTAATTCATGTTGATTCAACATTGAATGGGTATGTTTAATTTTCATTTATCGAAAACTCTTTTTATCCCGTGCATTGCGTTGCTTTTCGCGGTTAGCAATGCCATTGGGCAAGCCCCGATCACCATTCAGCCATTTGTTGACCCGATCTGCCTTGGAAATTCCGTGTCCCTTTCGGCCATTGTGACCAGTACCGATTATGGTACCGACAGTTACACATTCCAGGTAATTCCTTACGCACCGCTTGATACAACGACCGGCACTGCCATTGATCCAACACTTACCCATTGTTCGGCACTTTCGGGAGGAAAAGACGATTGCTGGGGCGGCCCTTACGATATCGGTTTCAGTTTCTGTTTCTTCAGCCAGCTTTACACCAGTTTTTATGTCGGGTCGAATGGCTGGATCGGATTTCGTTCACCAGGGACAAACCCATGGAATACATTTGTGGCACGGGTCATTCCAAACAATGCGGCTGATTCGGCTGCCCCAAAAGATTGCATCTTCGCACCCTGGCAGGATTGGCTTCCTACACTTCAGGGGATCAACAACATTTTTTATTATACAACCGGAACAGCTCCCGACCGGCAACTTGTGGTGTATTGGAAAAATTGTCCGATGTTTGGTTGTTCAAGCACCAAAGGCAGTTTCCAGATTGTACTCAAGGAGCAGGGCGGGGTAATTGAAAACCATCTACAGGCCAAGCCCTTTTGCGGCAACAATTCAAACAATGCAACCCAGGGTGTGCACAACAACAACGGAACCATCGCTTTTACGGCGGTAGTCAATGGGAACAACCGCAATCAAACAAGCTGGACGGCAACGGAGGAGAGCATGCGATTTGTTCCCGACGGTGTTTCCTGGCACACCGGTTCCTCCACCGGACCGGTTTTGGGATACGGGGATGCGGTCACTTTCAGTCCGACAGTATCCACCTGGGTTTACGCCGTGATGAACACTTGTCTCGGGGTTATTCACTTTGATTCGGTACTGGTGCATGTTGTTCCTACCATAACCGGTCCGGCATCGATATGCAAAGGCGTTCCGGGTGCCACCTATGTCACCGAATCGGGTATGACAAATTACACCTGGAGTGTTTCAGCCGGCGGGTCAATCACTTCAGGAGGAACCGCTACCGACAACACCGTAACGGTTACATGGATTAGTCCGGGAAGTCAGACGGTCGGCGTGGTGTTCACCAATCCGGTGTCCGGCTGCACATCTTCCGTGATCCGGGTTTTCAATGTTACCGTGATCGATGCACCTGTACCGGTACTTTCGGGCTCACAAAATCTGTGTGTCTTTTCACCAGGCCACGTATACGCCACCCAGCCCGGAAAACTTAATTATGTGTGGATCGTGACGGGGGGAACGATTACGGCGGGAGGAGGAGGTGCCAATGCCACGTGCACAGTTACCTGGACTTCAACCGGATCTCAATCAATAAGTGTAAACTATTCCGACCCGGTTACGCTATGCTCAGCCGTGACACCAACAGTTATAACAGTCAACGTCAATCCGCTCCCCACTCCAACATTTATTTCAGGTGAAATCCTCGCTTGTGCAGGAATTCCTGGTAAGGTATATGTAACCCAGTCGGGAAATGCGAACTATTTGTGGACCATCACCGGAGGTACCATCACCAGCGGAGGCGGAACAGCCAATCCCACAGCAACCGTGACCTGGACCACTACGGGAACACAATCAATCGGCATCAATTACACCAATCCGGTGACACTATGCACAGCCCTTGCACCGGTTATTTTACCGGTTGAGGTGGTGCCTTTGCCTGTTCCGGCCATTACCGGGCCATCCACCATCTGCCTCAATACTCCCCAGGGAAGTTACACGACCCAGACTGCGATGAACAGTTATGTATGGACTATCATCCCTGCATCGGCCGGAACGGTTCTCTCAGGAGTTGGAACAAACAGTATTCTGATTCAATGGAATACGCCGGGCAGTCATCTTGTTACCGTGAGCTATACCGATATCAATGGCTGTCCGGTTGCAGCCCCGGCGCAGCATACCGTTGTGGTGACTGCGATTCCCGTTACCACAATCACAGCGGCACCAGGGGTAGTGTGTTCAACATATTCTTACAATTATCAAACGCCGCCTGATCCTGCATGTACCTTCACCTGGACCATTACCCCGCCAGGGAGCGGAACCATCGTTTCAGGGCAGGGTTTGAATGTAGTCAACATCAAATGGCTCGCAACAGGATCGGCCATCATCGACGTTACAGGATCGAATAACACTTACCCCTGTACATCGGCTTCATCGATGCCGGTAGCAATAAAACCTACGCCGTTACCTGCATTTACTGCCTGTTTTGATACAAAGACCACCCTGAACGCCAGGAAGATAACCTTGCGGGGGGCTTCTCCCTTCATTGCCGGTCAGGGAGTGTTCAGGGGTCCGGGCGTTTCAAGCCCTTCATCCGGCGTTTTTGAATTCAATCCACTGGTTGCCGGCCCCGGCAGCAGTCCTATCACATATACGTTTACCAACAATTATGGCTGCTCTGGCACGACTGCTGCTGTCAATATATTGGTTCAGACGGTCAACTTCACTTGCAGCAGTTCGCTGACCGATGTGCGTGACGGTAAAACCTACCCTACTGCCTTGTTTAACGGGTCATGCTGGATGACCAGGAACCTCGACTATGGGACCATAATTCCAGGTCCATTTGCAGCGCCTCAAACCGATAATTGTGTGACAGAGAAATATTGTTCCCCTGCCGACGTTTCCTGCACTACCTATGGCGGATTTTATCAATGGGATGAGATCATGCAATACGCTGCTTCAGCCGGCAGCAAAGGGGCTTGTCCGCCTGAATGGCACCTCCCCACCGATGCCGAATGGCAGGCGCTTATCGATAACCTTAGTCCCGGGGTCACAGCCCCTGAGGCCAATGGACTGGCCGGGGCCAAATTGAAAGATATGTCGGCCACTATCGGGTTCCACGGGTTGCTTGGCGGCCTAAATTACCTCGATTACGTGTGGGCCTATAATTCACTGCCACTTACCGGGACCATGTACTGGACTTCGACCGGAAGCGGCGCCGGCTATGCTGTTGCGCGTGGATTGAACCTCAACAACCCGAGTGTATCCCTTTATATAAACTCCCGTATCAACGGATTTCCGGTTCGATGTGTTAAGGATTAGCGTACATCAGGAGTTACCAGCTTGGCCTTCTCTTTTGCTGTCCCGATAATCGCCGTAGTGCCTGAGTTGAAGTTTAAGAAGTCAGTCTCGATACCATCTGAAAAAATGATGCCATTTGCAGGCATGAACGATTCTAAAATCAGTTTGGTTTCTCCTTTTAAAATGCCTGCCGTCAAACCTGCCTGTGTTTTTTTGCTCTGAAACGGTTCGCGTACGATGAACATCAGCTGGTTGTCTTTGAGTTTTTCAATTTTCTTTTTTGAATGGTCATTCCCAATGAACTGTTGAATGCCAAACGTCATATTGAATATTGAACTTAACCAACCTGTCGAACCTGTCTGTGTCGAAACAATAATGCCCGATGATGATTGTTCTTCGGTCTTTTTGCCGAATGAAATTTTATAACGTGCCGAAATGTGGGAAGCAGCACCAATAAACAAATCATTAAATGCCAGCAGTCTTTGTCCGTCATTTAATCTTGCTTCTGCAAGCGTTGCATATTTTGAGTTGTATTTGCCGGTGATTACATTTTCAACGCCTGCAATAAAATTGTCTGCATTGAAAGGTAAAAGAAAACCATCATAACGTTCAATGTCGGGATTGACGGCAACAATCGGGATTTCATTTACATATTTTGCCGTGTTGGCCACAAGTCCGTCCTGCCCGATTACAATAACAACCTGATTGGGGTTGAAAATAAAGGAGGGCAGGAAGGTCCGCTCAACTATTTTGTTCTTTATAACTTTTGAAAGCTGCCGTTGAACCGATAAAAGTGACTTATGAAATTTGTCGTCTTCAATTTCATAATCATCAAAATTTCCGCCAGAGCGCTCAATGTAGAATTTAGCCTGTGCTTTTGTGTTGAACCTTTCAATCAACGATTCAAGACGAGTTTTGTTCTTGACAATGATTGCATATTCCAAACTCATTTTTTACTCATTTTTGTCGTTCAGAAGCGATTCCAAAAGTTCCGGGCTTATGTTTAAGTTTCCGATTTTACCGGCGTTTTCAGCTAGTAGCCGAAACGCCAGCGCGATATTAAATTTCGGATCAGGATTGTTGTTAAGGGCGGTAAGGGTTTTCCAGTCAATATCTTTGTAGGGTTTCAACGTGGTTTCAATTACAAAACCATGTGTTTCAGCCTCCTTTCTTTCGTTGGCCGTTTTTTGTTCAATCAGCAATATTCGTTGGTTTTCAACGGAAATGTCTGCCTGAACCTTCATTTCTCTGAGTTTTCGGTCATTCTCAGCCATTTGAATTTCAGCCTCCATTTTCTTTTCGTTGATTTGTTTTTTCTTCTCTTCAACAGCGATATCCGTATTCAACTCACTTTCTTTGATTTTCCGTTCCTGTTCAACAGCAAAATTTCTGCGTTCGTAAACAGCATGGTCTGCTTCCTGTGAAAGTTTTTCCCTCGTCTCTGTTTCAAGAGCCCTCGCCATTTCCGGTGTCGCTTTTATCGCAAGGATGTTTACCGTCAAAATTTCGATCCCTAAAATTGAAATAGCCTGAGATGCCTGAAGCCCTTCGGTAATTTTGGATTCAATGGTTTTGGCTGACCGGATTGATTCTTTAAGTCCAAGCTCGTGAATGAAGGAAGATGTGGCTGTTTGTGCCTCGTTAATGATACGCTGATTTAACTTCTCCGAATCGTTCTTTTTGTAGGTTCCGCTGCTGTCGACTGTGAAATCAAGCAATTCGGCTAATTGTTTCGGATTGCCGATTTTATACGTTACTTGTCCCTGAATGGAAATGCTCTGGTAGTCACTGGTGGTTTCATTGAAAATAAAAGGCAAGTCGTTGCTGCCCATCGGAATTGCGGAAATTGAACTGCTCGGAGCAAAGTAAAAGAAAGAAAGTCCACGTCCTTCTTTGGCAACCTGACCGTTTTTGAACTGGATGACATAGGTCATCGAGTCGAATTTGATGTAGCTGATTCCAAACATGTTATTTGTTTTTAGAGACTGTTAAAATTTGTCATTAATTCCTTTAGGGATTTTAAAACAAACATACATAATAATTCCGATTCATATCAGCATCACATAAAAATCAACAACAACTTTGACATAGTGTTTTCTAATGTGATTTTCTATTGTGTTCTAATGTATTAAAAAATGATAAATTTTACAAATTTCTGATGACCTCTCCCCGACCCTCCCCTTGAAGGGGAGGGAGACGTTTTGGTTTCAATCATCCTTGATGTTTCATTTGTTAATAATTTCTATTTTAATGGTCACATGGAATACCCATAATTATCATTCACGGTTTGCATGAACATTAGTCTTATGGGTATTTCATATATGAATAATTTAATCAAATGATTAACACACAATTAAGGGATATGATTTGGCAGCACATCCCCCT
>CAIYES010000569.1 GCA_903925275.1 uncultured Bacteroidales bacterium | reverse complement strand
GGTTTTTGGAGCTGTTTTCTGCGATTTTTCTTCGGTTTCCACCAGTTTGTTGACATACACGGTGTAATCGTTTCCGAAGCTGTCCGGGTTCTGAAGTTTGGCCACCTCGAAGGTGAGATACTGTTCGCCTTTGTATTCATGGGCATGTTGGAGGATATCTTCAACCTTGATCGAGATCCTTACGATCTGCATTCCCTTGATCTGCTTTCCCTTTGCGATGTAATTCTTTTCAAATGTTTTCATGACTGAGTTTTTTAGGGTTAAATTATGTGCAAGTGTCATTAAGCTCACGGAGGGGCACTCAAGGAGGAACTGGAATACCGGAGACTTACCCGAGGATATGCCGGGAAAATCCTTGAATGAGTGGAACTGTACCCTGGATTGAGGTAATAACTTAGCATAGAATTAATACCGAAACTATGTCATGTGACATGTAGAAAAACGTATCGGAAATGTACCGTTGCTGAATTAAGCGGGAAAGGTGGTGGAAAACTGGAATGCAAAGTGTCTATTGCAACTGGTGGGGATCATCATTAAAATGACCAGAGCCATGATGTTCATAGTCACTAATTGTGAGTATGCGCTGATGTCGGCGTGTTTCCAATCGAGGAAAGTTAGTGTTAACAAAATCTAAAGAAAAAATTGATTGGCGTGATTTGGACTAATGCTATTTGTAGTAAGAAGAATCGTAACTTGCCTATTTTCCGTGTTGGTTTGTGAAATTTCCAATTCGGTTCAAAACGAAATAAAACAACCCAAAATGAAAGTTGCTCTTTTCTTTATTCAACGTTTATTGCTAATCCTGCTATTAACCGGATGCTCCGAAAAGTTTATGATCATCACGCAGCCCACAACCATGCCTCCTGCCCGGAAAATGGAGCATCCTCCCCGTGTTGCCGTGGTACTGGGTGGCGGAGCATTCCGGGGAATTGCCCACCTTGGGGTACTAAAGGTATTCGAGGAGGAGAAAATTCCGATCGACCTGATTGTCGGGACCAGTGCCGGCAGCCTGATCGGCGCGCTCTATGCCGACAGGCAAAGTGCTGACAGTCTATATGCGATCATCAGCACCACAAAGTCAAAGGATGTTTTAAACTTTTCACTCACCTGTTCGAAGTTGGGCTATGTTTCGGGGGAGAAACTGCAGGAATTTATCGCAAAGCATGTTTCGGCAAAAAACATCGAGGAGACGAAAATTCCCTTTGTGGCCGTATCTGCCGACCTGTTACAGGGCGAGCCGGTGGTGTTGGCCTCTGGGCCAATGGCCCCTTCGGTGAACGCCTCCTGCGCCATTCCAGGGATATTCGTTCCTGTGAAGATGTACGGCAGGATCCTGGTCGATGGCGGTGTGATGAACAACGTGGCTGCCGATGTTGCCCGTGGTTATGGAGCCATTCTTGTGATCGCAGTGAATGTGATGAACGATTTCGATACTATTCCGGAAATTAAAAACAAGAAAGATGTCTCGAAGCGTGTTGCCAACATGGCCATTCACCTTTTATGCCACGAGAGGATGGATCAGGCAGATATCGTAATCACCCCCGATCTGAAAGGCATGCCTTACCTGAGCGATAAATACAACCAGCCGATGTATGATGCCGGCATAAAAGCTGCGAGGGAGATGATGCCTAAGATAAAGGAACTGCTGAGGCAGAAGGGGATCAGGTAGTTTTTTATCTCCTATGACAATAAAATATCAGCCGGAATTCCCAATTCATGGTGAAAGAATCTGGCTAACTCAAGGGTTAACGGTTTTCGTTTATTAAGGATGGCAGAGACATATCCTTTCGAACCTGCTTTCCCAACAAAATCCTTGTTCTTTAGGCCTAAATCTACCATTTTACCCTTTATGGCATCGATGGGATCCGGTTTTGGAACAGGATAATACTGATCTTCGTATTGCTTGATTAACAATAGTACAACCTGCAACTTTTCTCCATCCGGTGTTTTGGGAGCTACTTTGTTATCAAACATTTCATCTACCCAGTCGAGGTATTTTTGATATTCTTTTTCCGATCCTATGACTTTCAGGTTCATAATTTCTTCTTGTTGAAAATTGTGTTTTTTACATCAATCCTATCATATTCTGCATGGGTACCAAACCATTTTATTTGGATAACCTTATATTGAAAAACGATCCGGATAACTAACCTGTAATTATTCCCCATGATATTAAAGACCACCCTGTCATCTGCCACAAGACTGGCGTGACCATATACTGCTTTCAGCTCATTAAAGTTTTTAAAATCATATTGAATCAACTCATAATACCACTCCTGCAACGCCAGCGCTGCCATTGGATATTTTTTGCAGTAATCCAACAATGTTTTGCGGGTGATGATATTAAACATGAAACAAAGGTAGGCAATAGTTTGCTAATAGAAAACATATATTTTGGCCGGTTGAAGAAAACTCTATGTTTATTAACCATTTTAAGGTGATTCGTTTCATAAAAAAACCTTCCGGGTTTTTAAAACCCGGAAGGTTTTTTTCAAAATAATTTAAAATTCAAAAAGAAAATAGATGTTTGCCGGATAAGCTTATGTTTAAAACTACTTAGTCTTTAGCAGGCAGGTGTTTTTTTTTTCATTTGAGAATATTCGTACTCCCTTCATAAACGACCTGAATGTAATTCGTAGTATTGACTTGAACAGTATTCAACTCATTGTTCCCAATCCCCTTGATTGAGTATTGATAATTGGCAACTATATGGTTTAATTTATTCGGAGCTAATAATTGGAGTCCACCAACCGCGGTTGCAGTGTTCGCTTTCTGTTTGGTGGATGCCTTAGCAAAAGCGTTAACCGTATTAGGACTAAGCGCACTCGTAACAATTTCACTGTTATTAAAGCCCCCACCCGTTAAAGATACATTTGTTAATCCATAAACAAATGGAATTTGCTGGTTTGTTGATGGGCCTGTTTGTATCTGGACCATTGCGGCATCGTGCACTAAGTAATAATTATCTGTCGAAATTGTATTACAATTACAACTCATAGAGCCAATGGTGTTGTCTCCGTAGTAAAATTTTTCGGAAGAATGGGGATAAATTGTACCCTGGTTATCTGTAGTTGCAACGCTGGGAGCCTCAATATCTCCATGATTATCAAATGGCATATTTGGCTGCATCCAAAAATTGCAACTAGTATGGCTCCAAGCGGTAGTGTTTGTAATGTAGGCATACCCCCAGTTCCATCGTTGGCAAAAGAAAGCCAGTGGGATATCACTGGATGTTCGCTGGTAGGTATCGAAATCATTTAAATCATCCGGGTTATAATAATAGAGTTGGACCTGCCCTGCGATTTTAACTTTATGAGGCCAGGGGTAAGTGCTGCTATTGTTATCCTCCACGGATATAGGTTGTGTACCTCTAGGGTAATTACTTCCCACTCCCAATTTGCCGAATCGGTAAACATTCCAATGGTTATCAGGAGAGCACTTAGTTGGCACATAAGGGTTTTCATAATCATCCCAATAAGCATAAGAGAATTGGCTCAGCATACCACCTTTTCCATTTTTTGTATCCCTGGCAGTAGCAGTTATTTGTCCCCAGGTTGCTATTCCTACCGTAATACTGTCAACTTGTTGGTTCATCAAATTATTTGAAGTGTATTTATGAGGTGTAATGATAGTGCCAGCCACGTAAGGGAATGATAATCCCAACCCCTTGTAAACTATGTTGGTGAGTACCTGAGCTCTTGCAAGAGGTCCGTTAAACATGTCATCTGGGGCTATTCCTGCATCACGATAGTAAGAATCATTTTCAAAATTAGAAAAATGGTGAAAATCAGCAAGGTTTATAGCAAGATAATCGACCGTGTAAAGGTACATGTCCAGTTCCTTCCTCAACATAGGGGCAAATACTTCATTAATGTAAGTTTCTGATTCAGTTTCCAGAGGATGGACTGCCTTTACGGCGTTGCAATATGCAATTGCACCTTGAACCTGATAATTTAATATGGTTACAAAATAACTCTCAAAAATAAGGAATGCGCTTTTAATATCTTCTTGTTTAACATTATTACCATCCCCACTGTGACTCTTATAGAATTGTGTGAACAACACTTGAGCATGTGGCATTAAACCATTTTCGGATGGTTCAGGAGACAATTTCGGACAGATAATTGAATATATCTGCGAAACAGCATCGTGTGGACTATTAATTACACTGGAAGAATTTTGAGTACTCCATGTCACCGAACTGGATTTTACCTCATTCCATTGAGCTTCGCTGATTGACCCCTTTTGAAAATCCCTTGCCATCCTGGCATAATACGTTAATCCAATGGAGGTAGAGGAATCCATTACTGCATTTCCAATAGCAGTAATATATTCATTAAATTTCCCATTGATTGCAAAGTCTTTCATCATAACAGTTTGAAGATCAAGCGCATTACTAAGGTCATTAACTTGAGCAGACAGGGCGGTGATCTGCTGTGAAATGTTGTTAAGTTCGTGTGTTACATTAGAATAATTATTGTCAGACGTCGTCCCGTCCTGAATATGCCAGACGATATCAGCGATTTGCATAAAAACATCAGGAATTTCAGGCAAGGATACACCACCCTGCAAACCACTTGAGGTGTTCATAAGCAAATTTATTGGAATTTTACGATCTCGTGCAATCTCATATTGCGTCATCATATCTGGTGGCTTATTGCTGAAAATATCCACAGGCGCTTCAGGTGGGTTTACCGGTGGGGTCACAGGTTCTACACTCTCTTTCTTCTTACAGGAAACGGCAATGATCACCATCAGCGCCAGCAAAAGGGCTGCCGGCAGGATTTTGCGGAACAGGTTTTTTGTTTTCATGGTTTGGTTTAAGGTTTATTTATTTTTTATATCCGCCAAATCGCGGCGAAACTTGTGCCGGTAAAAGTATAGTCAAAAAATCCTGCTCTGACAAATGGCACGTTAGCATTATGTTAACATTGGAGGAGAAATTTCGAGGTGAGGCCTTACATTTTTTCTCTTTTTGGCCATGACATGTGCTTTTGTAAATTTGTAAAACTTAAGTGATGAATTAGTTAGCTTGTATTATTCACAAAAATACAAGTTAAGGCAAGTGCAGAATTAAAATGCAACAGGCTTCTGGTTATTACCAATGATTTGGAACGAACAGAAAAACATTCCTGATTCGGTTTTGAAGGCGAAATCGAATTCATAACATTATGGAATTGGTTTTTGACATTGCAAACATTGTAAATCAGAAACATAACCAACAGCAAAAGGCCAATCAGTCTGAACGTTTTTTTAAGCTACTGCTCAAAATAAATCTCTTACAGCGCTTCCAGTGTAATTTTTCAACCCCGAAACCTTGGTTATTTATCAGTTTCAGTGTAATCAGCCGCAAACATTATTTCTAATGCGATTACTACAACTATAAAAGTTGCTATAGATCCCAGAACATACCAAAGCATAGTTTTAAGTTTTAGAATTATTTTTCAATAAATAAATTGTGAAGTTACCGTTTGTCAAAATAAACCTTGTTTAGAGTCTGTTTAAAAATTAAGAGTTAATATATCATTATGCTGATTAACAATCGAATGTGAATAAAAAGTAAAATGGCCTTCGAAAATGGTTTGACAGAAGAAACGCACGATGTTCTTGTAGAAAAAATCAGAATGGGAATCGGCAAAAAGCCGACAGCATTGGTTGGCATAATCGACAGTCAAAGCGTAAAGGCATGTAACCTTAGTGAAGGGGACATTGGATATGATGGAGGCAAAAAGATCAAAGGAAAAAAGCGTCATATTGTTGTCAACACATTGGGGTTGGTGATGATCATAGTTATTCATGCTGCCAATATCCATGATAGTGTAGGAGCAAGAGAAGTAATGCGGTCGTTGAAGGATAAGTATCTCACTGGTATAATGAATTTTAAACAGACTCTAAGTATGCCATTCGCCATTTGAATAAATACTTAATCCGCCGTTGGAACCGCAATCGAGACAAAACACCATCAATCCCTCTGCCGGGCTGACAATGGCATTTTGTTCTATAAAGCTCATTCTGGGGATCAGGATGCCCATGGTCGTTGATTTCACATCGAGCATGGCGGAATTATCCGGAGAGCTGCTGTCGGTGTTGATAGCTATCTGGGCATATACACCCATCCCCGTGATCAGGAATACAACTAAAAATGCAATGACCTTCTTCATGGTAAACGAACTTTTAATGAGTGACATCAGTTTGTTTTACATCAGGAATCTTGTATTTGGCAATAATCTGCCAAATTCCGACGAAACTTGTGGCTACAAAAGTATAGTCAAAAAATCCTGCTTTTACAAATGGCACGTTAGCATTATGTTAGCAGTCAGAGAAAAAAAATCTGTCCTGCTAACATACTGCTAACATATTTGAATACCGGTTACCATAGTTTCCCCTTTTAAATAATGTACTTTTGCCCGGACCAATTATTCGCTGGAATGAGATCTGCTCTGTATTTAATACTTTGTTTTTTTACCCCTTTACTTTTAAGCGCCCAAAGGCTGATTTTAACCGGCAACAATTCCAATTACGACGCTTCGAAGTATATTCAATATGCCATTGATACGAATTCAAATAAGCGGATTGAGGAGATGAAAAACAATTCAGTAAAGTGGCAATCGTTTAAAAACGGACAAACGCCAAACATGGGCATTCGCGAGGCAACGGTTTGGTTTTCGTTTGCGCTTATGAATAATTCTGAAAGAAACGAGTGGATTTTGCATGTTGACTATAGAACTCTGGATGATGTATCCCTTTTCATCTTCGACAGTGCAGGAACTTTACTGCTTTCGGGCAGCCAGGGTATCCTCACCCGGAATATCCACCATCAGCGGATGCCGGTTTTTCCTTTATTCCTGGAAAAAAATAAAAGTATAACAGTTTACCTGAGGGTTCAAACAAGTTCATTGCTGATTTTCCCGGTGAAAATTTCGACACCACTGGCCTTTTCTGAATCGGAAAATGCACAGCGGAATGTTTACCTGCCTGCCCTGGGTATCCTGTTGGCCATGTTGTTGATTAACATTTTATTGCTCTTCACAAGCCGGGAAAAGGCATTCCTCTTTTTGTCCCTCTCCATTGCCGCCGAAATCTGTTTTATTGCGACAGTTGTAGGACTATTCTACGAATATGTGCAGTTCAATCCGGCCATTATTCTTCAAAAACTTCGCTTTATTTTTATTGGATTGGCATATGGATTTCATATCCTTTTTGCAGTTTATTATTTGAATTTGAAAAATCACAACAAACTCCTGCGGGCAGAAGTGACCGCCATCATTGGTTTTTTCGCCTTCGCACTCCTCGCAGGAACGGGCATGATCAACGCGCATATTTCAGGAACCTTCCTGGTGCCTGTAAATATTCTTTTCTTTTTGATTCAATTCACCATTGCAGGGTATCTGTCCCTGAAGAAGGCTCCCATGTCCTGCTATTACCTCTTTTCATTTTCACCGATCATCCTGGCAATGTTGCTCTATATCGCAGTTTATAACTCATGGATCGGGGCCAACCTTTTTTTTTCAAACAGCGGGCTCTATGCCAGCGCCTTGTTTGCCATTTTCCTGACTTCCGGGTTAACCGAAAAGATGATCAATGTAAAACATGCAACAGCGCGCGCCGACCGCCTGGAAGTTGATAAAATTGCCCTGAATGCAGAAATTATGCGCAGACAAGAGGTTGAGAAGCATCTTAAGGAGAGTGAACTCCGGTTCCATCACCTTTTTGAACTATCTCCGTTGCCGATACTTCTGTCAGAATTTGAAAGCGGTAAAATTGTGGATTTGAACATTGCCTTAACTGATTTCACCGGTTTGAGCAAAGCCGACATCCTTGGCAATACGATTTTTGGCCTGGGCTTTACTGATAGAAAGAAACGGGATGAGTTATCGCGTATTCTTTCCGAAAAGGAGCATGTGCTGGCCTATGAAACAACCCTTTCCGTCAATGGCGATCAGCGGATCATACACTTTTTCATGTCGGTGTTGCATATAAACCAGGGAAGATTCATCATCACCGTGATTTCGGATATCACCAACCAGAAAGATGTTGAAGCCCGATTAAAAGAGTTGAATCTCACCAAGGATAAATTTTTCTCCATCATCGCACACGACCTGGTGAACCCATTCCATGCCATGATCCTGTACAGTAAAGAGCTGAAAGTATATACTGCCGGAAATGAACGGGCTGCCGCATACAATAATAACCTGTTGACGACTGCCCAGAACACCTATAATCTTTTGCAGAACCTGTTGACCTGGGCAAGGGCTCAAACCAGGCAAATCTCATTCAATCCGCATGCAGTCAATCTCGGAGACCTATTGGCTGATACCGTTTCCGATGCGTTGTCTATTGCTAAATCAAAACAGATTGACATTATTAACGAGGCTGGCCGGGAAATACTGATTGAAGCTGATGTACAGATGATCACCCTGGTACTGAGGAACCTGATCTCAAACAGCATCAAGTTTTCTTTCAACCAAGGGGTCATTAAAATTTCATCGCATGAAGATGAGCATCATATTACCATTTCAGTGTCTGACAAAGGTACCGGCATGGATGCAGACGAAACCGCGAAGTTATTCGACCTGTTTAAAACTGCCCAGTGCCCCGGTACGGCAGGTGAGACAGGTACCGGGCTTGGCCTTGTCATCTGCCATGAATTTGTAAATTACCATGGAGGAAGTATTAAGGTGGAAAGCCAGCCGGGCCGGGGAAGTACGTTTAATATCACACTGCCAAAGAAACAACAATGAAACAGAAAGTGCTGATCGCAGATGATTCTGAGGTAAACCTGATGATCATGCGTGATATTTTATTCGATGCGGGTTATGAGATCCTGGTTGCACAAAATGGGCAAATCGCCGTTGAACGAAGCCTGATTCATATTCCTGATTTAATCCTGATGGACTGGCAGATGCCGGTCATGAATGGTGTGGATGCACTGGAAATTTTAAAAAAGGATACCAGAACCAGCGAAATCCCGGTCATAATGGTAACAGGTATTGCCACCACGGCAGAGAACCTGCAGGAAGCCTATGAAAAGGGCGCCATCGATTTTATAAAAAAGCCGTTTGAAAAGATTGAACTGCTGGCGCGGGTCAAAGCTATGTTGTCATTGGTCACCTACTATAAACTGGTTATCGATCACAAAAACAACGAACTTTCAGCTGCTTTCCTCCAGTTGAGCCGCCTCACTGAATTGCATCAGCAGATATCCAAAAAGCTATCGGTACTCAAAGAAAATTACCCGGCAGTGGAAAACCTGGTAAACGAGATCATCGGCAATGTATCGGTACAACTGTTAAATGAAGCATGGAATCGCTATGAAGAGAATTACCGGGAATTAAATCCCACTTTTTACAAACAGTTTCTGGCAATGCACCCCGACATTACACCTGCAGAAATCAGGCTTTGCACCCTCTTGCGTTTAAATATGAGTTCCAAGGAAATCGCTGCATCCATTCACCAGGAAGAGACCAGTGTCAGGGTGTCCCGTTCGAGGCTCAGAACAAAATTGGGACTTGCTGATTCTGCAAACCTGGTAGGATATTTAATGCAATTCTAACTTACCTTGTTTTTCCTGGGGATAGAAGCTTGATAAAGTGATTTACCTGAAGTAAAAGCATAACTTATTTTATGGCACCTTTTGGGATTAGTTAGCCTTTTCCTGATGCCTTCGAACACAGGGTTGTGCTGTAAAGATAGTTATATAGCCTTTAGAATCTGTATAACGATATCAATACCCTATTACAATTTATATGGATTGAATGTCAAAAAAGCCCCGGTTTCCAGGGGCAAAAAACCTACATGGTGCCTTCATCAGCGAAGGAATAATAGACATCATGGGCAACAATGATATGATCAAGTACAGATATTTCAAGTAATGCGCCGGCATCTTTGAGCTTCTTTGTAATTTTCATATCTGCCTCACTTGGAGTGCATTGCCCTGAAGGATGGCAATGCCCGAGGATTATCGAGGTTGTATGATTCTCAAGGGCGATGCAGAATATCTTTTTAGGATCAACTACGGTACCTGAAATTCCGCCTTCGGAAACCTTCACCGTTTTCATGATTTTGTTTGCGCGGTTCAGCAGCAGCATCCAGAATTCTTCATAAGGCAGCTCGCCCATCAGGGAATGGAAAATCGTATAGGCATCCTGGCTTCGGGAGATTTTAGGTTTGATAACCACTTCGGCAGCATTTCTTCTGCGGGAGAGGGCAAACATGGAAGCAATCTGGCAGGCGCGTTGTTTTCCGATGCCTTTGACTTTTTGCAGATCGGATATTCCAAGCTTCCAGAATTCGCAGAGGTTGTTCTGGCACGTTGCCATGATTTTCTGAGCAATGTCAAGGGAGTTTTCCTGGGGAGTTCCGGAGCCGATAAGGATGCTGAGCAGTTCTGCATCAGATAAGC
>CAIYES010000568.1 GCA_903925275.1 uncultured Bacteroidales bacterium | reverse complement strand
TGGCTTATCTGCAGGAACTATCGTACAAATATTATATCCAGGTTGAGTATGGTGTTGAGTCGTGCAGCGATATTACACTCGACCGGATCAACCGCCGGCACGATTTTGCCCTGAGTGAAAAAATCATCCGGAAAACGCATGAAATGGGTATAAAAACCGGCGCCCATTTCATCTTTGGCCTTCCGGGAGAGACCTATCAACAAATGTTGTCAAGTGTTGACATTATCTCCGCATTGCCCCTGGATACCATTAAATTTCACCAGTTGCAGATTGTCAAAGGTACCCGGATGGCGGATGATTTCAATGAAAATCCGGAAGATTTTTACCAGTTCAGCCTTGAAGGATATATTGAGTTTATTGTCAGGTTTGTTGAACACCTCAACCCCGATACGGTCATTGAACGGTTTTCGGGAGAGATTCCGCCCCGGTTTATGGAGCCAGCCAAGGGTGGGGTTGCGAACGAGGTAGGGGCACAAAATTTTGTGCCCCAACTACGGCACGGTTGGGGATTAATCCGTTATGACGCGGTATTGCGGTTAATTGAAAAGGAACTTGAACGGCAAAACACCTGGCAGGGAAAATATTATATGTGAATCGAAACGTTTGATGCCATTATTGCCCGGGAAATAGCTGTTTGTAACAGCTTGATCACCTCTTCTGTTTCGGTTTTCGGGGATTTAAACTGTGTGTTTTCATTGATCTTTCCCCGCAATTTCAGGTATTGCAGAAATCCGCTGAAGTTTTTTCTTACCATCTTACAATTGTTCATCACCACCAGTAACATGACATCCTGATCTGAAAGGGTTTTATCAGATACAAGGTTTTCGTAAATCTCCTCCTGCAATTTGCGTTTCAATTCGATATTAACAAGCGGAAATTTAGTTTGGTAAAAGACCATCATCAAACTGTACTCCTCTCTGCCTATGACTTTATTATGGATCAGTTGTTTTAAAATCGTTTTGCGCAAAAGGAGTTTTTTATAAACGATTCGCTGGATCCATGAACGCAGGCTATGTTGTTTTTTGGAAGATTTTATAAAGTTTAGTACCCGGTCGAGTATCACGTTATCTGTTGACTTGGGGTTGATTACCACGACTTCATCATTGGAAAAGCTTATGCGGCCATGTTGATAAAGCTCAAAAAGAATCGCTCCGGCCAGCCCGAACTTTATCTTGTGCTCAGCGGTCCCAAACCATCCCTTGTCGTCCAATGCAAGCAGAATAATTTTCTGAAGAAAGGTCAATTCCATCTTTTTTGCTGATTTATCCATCCGATTGACGGGAATTTATTTTAGCCGATAAAAATAGATATAATTCACTGTAAAAACAATTAATTAAATGTCCCGCCCAGGTAAAGTTTGGTCTTTTCCATTTTCGGGTTTTCAAAAACTTCCTGAACACTGCCCTGTTCGATTACATCACCGAGATACATAAAAACAACGTTATCGGCTATTCGCTTAGCCTGACGCAAAACATGGGTTACAAGTACAATCGTATAATCATTTTTCAACCTGACAAAAGTCTCCTCGATAAATTGGCTTGAGATCGGATCCAATGCCGATGTGGGCTCATCGGCAAGAATGATCTCCGGATTTACCGCCAATCCCCGTGCCAGGCAAAGTCGTTGCTGCTGGCCAATCGAAAGCCGGGATGCCGGTTCGCGCAACCTGGTTCTGATTTCATCCCAAAGATTGGCTTGTTGCAGGTAGTGCATGACAAGTTTATGAATCTCCCGGCGATTTTTGATGCCGCGTAATTTCAAGGCATAGGAAATGTTATTGTAGATGGTCATCGGCAGCGGATATGGGCGCTGTGATAACAAACCCATCTGTTGCCGCAATTTGTAAATATCTTCCCGGGCTGCCAGAATGTTGTGATCGTCGATCACGATCTGTCCGGTCACCTTTAATTCGGGATAGAGATCGGTAAGTCGGTTAAGGCACTTCAGGAGGGTGGTTTTTCCGCAACCCGAAGGTCCCAGGATAACGGTAATCTTATTCTTCGGGATGTCGATGTTGACATTCCTGAGAATTTGAGTTTTCCCGGCAAACACATTTAAATCCCTGATTTCTATTTTTGTTGAATTCTCCATCCCTGATGCCTGCTAAAAATTTATTTTGGTTTTATGATATCGCTTGCCAATTCCACGGGAGAACAAACTTACGATTAAAATGATCAGCGTTAGCACAAGCGCCGATGCATAAGCCCGGTTTTGAACCTCAGCTACCGGGGAGGAGAGTTGGAAGAATATTGAAAGTGGCAGGGTGGCAACAGGTTCAAGCAAACCATTGGGCAGATGATCGGTGTAACCGGCCGTGAACAGCACCGCTGCTGCATCACCGATTCCACGGCCAAACGATAACAATACGGCTGTGATGATCCCTGAAATTGACTGACGCGTAAATATTTTGAAAGCGATTTCCGATTTATTGGAACCCAATGAATAGGCTGCTTCCTGAAGACCGATAGGGACGGTACGGAGTATTTCATCCATCGAGCGGATCATGATAGGCAGAATAAAGAGGGTAACTGTAAGTATGCCGGCAAGCAGCGATGTTTGCAGTCCAAAGAAGATCATCAGTGAGAAACCAAATGCACCATAAACAATTGAAGGGATTCCCCAAACAAGGTCGAGTAAAAACCTGATAACATCAATCACTTTTTTATGCCTGATGAGGAACACGTTGAGATAGAGCGCTACCGGCAACCCGATGATAAAAGCCAGCACTGTAGCGCCAAAGGCCAATGATAGTGAACCAAGTATGGCATTGAGGATGCCCCCTCCCTTTCCATAATAGTAACCACCGTGAGGAATTTGTGTCAGCATTTCCCATGAAATTGATTTGAGCCCTTTTTCGAAAATGCTGTAGATGATGATTGCCAGAACAGCAAAGATGAAAAAAGTCGCCACAATCATCAGCAACTTGAAAAACTTCTCTTCTATTTTCTGGGTTCGTGTCACCGGTTAATATTTGTTGAATCTGACAATAAAAAAATGCATGACAAGGTTAAAGAACAGTGAAACGGCAAGCAACAGTAATGCAGCAAACATAAGGGCCGAGTCATACTTTGGAATGGAAAGCATCTCTCCGTAATTGTTGGCGATCAAAGCTGGCAGGGTATAACCCGGATCAAATAAACTTTTTGGCAGTCGAACCACATTACCCACAACCATTAAAACTGCCATGGTTTCGCCAAAAGCACGTGCCAAACCGAATCCAAAAGCGGCAATGATGCCAGGCAATGCTTTTTTTATGAGCACATGTTTAATTGTTTGCCATTCGGTAGCGCCCAACGACAGAGTGGCCTCCTTCAATTCCATTGGTATGGACCTGAAGACCTCAATCAAAATGTTCAAAATAAACGGGATGATCATGATGGAAAGTACAAATGAGGCAGCCAGAATGCTGTATCCCATGGTCTTCACGCCCATCCATGGCCCAAGATACCGTGAGATAAAGGGAACAATGACCAGGATCCCCCATAATCCATAAACAACTGATGGTATTCCTGCCAGGATATCAATGGCCGGGTGCATGATCCGCAGGAAAAATTTCTTCGTATATTGGGTTACATAAATGGAGGTAAGCAGACAAACCGGGGCGGTAATCAGCATGGCAACCAGGGTTACCCATACGGAGCCGACAATGAAGGGATAAAACCCGAATTTCCCGCTGGAGGGTTTCCATATCCTGGAAAATATCAGGTCGGTAAGGGAATAATCGTGAAGGATCAGGACAGACTTAAGGTAAAGGCCGAAAAAAAGGAGAAAAGGCAGAAAAGCAACCATCAGCAAACTGACAATCATCCAGGTATAGTTGACGGCATGACGCTGTTCGCGGTTGAGAAGGTACATTTCAGTTTAACTTTTGCATTTCTGCGGTTATCTGTTCCGGTTTGACAGCTACATAACCAGCCTCACTTACAAATTTCTGACCATCCGTCAGAATCCATTTCAGGAACACCAATACCAATTTGCTTTCTGGCTTTCCACCCGAAACCAGGAAAAGATCACGGGCAGGAGGAGAAGGGTATTTGCCATCAATGATTGCCTTCAACACCTGATCGAGGCTGCCATAAAAGTTTTCATCCGGATCAATTTTGCCGTTGCCATTCAGATCGATCGGAATGATATCAATTCCCGGGTAAATTTTACGGGTTTGCATTTCGTACACAAATCCCAGATTGTTATAACCGATGCCTTCGACATTCCTTCTAACAGCATCAGCAACACCCGGATCACCATTTACGCCGAGTCCGATGATGTCGTCCTGTTTCTTATTGTTGAGATATTTGGCCCACATATCGGCTGCACCACATGCATCGGAACGAGTAAATACCTGGAGTTCGACCCCTGACCCATTTCCGGCAGCCTGTCCCCATGTTTTAATGTTGCCGCTGATAAAGATATCGTAAAATTTTTGTTTTGTCAATCCCTTTTTCTTAAGGTCGGCCAGCACCGGATTTGCAGCATTGATCGTGGGCAGTACAGCATCCTTTGCAATGGCTATCCACCAGGCTCCCTTGGCTTGTTCTTCAGGACTGACGGCTTTGGAATACATCCCCAAATCGACCATTTTTGTAAGGGCATCGGTCATTCCTTTACCGGCGCCTCCTGCCGAAACATTCACTATAACCCGGGGATGAAGTTTCTGAAACTCTTCTGACCATTTTACAACAAGCGGATAGAGAGCGAAGGCCCCTGAAATGGTGATCTTTCCTTTGAGTGTATCACTGGTACCGTTTTCCGTAGATTTTCCTGTCTGATTGCATGAGGACAAGAGGGTAATAAACCCTAGTCCAGCAAACAGGATGAAAATTTGTAATTGGTTCTTTAACAGCATTCCTATAATTTTAAATTAACGTAAAGTTAAATAATTCTTATACATACATATAGGCAGAGAAAAAAAACCGAAATTTTTCAGGTTAAAAAGTGGGTAATAATATCTTCCATCCTGATTCCTTCGGCTTCAGCTTTGTAATTTCGAACAATGCGATGACGCAACACCGATGTGGCCACTGCTCTTACATCTTCAATATCAGGTGAGTATTTCCCATTGAGTACTGCATGACATTTTGCCCCCAGAATCAAATATTGGGAAGCCCGCGGACCTGCACCCCAGGTAAGGTATTCATTGGCCCATGACTTCTCTTTACCTGGTTTCGGCCTGGTCAATGATACCAGGTTGACTGCAAAATGAAAAACATTATCAGGAACAGGGATTTTGCGAATCAGATTCTGGAAAAACAGGATTTCCTCTGCTGTCAGCACAACAGAAGGTGTTACCGTTTTCTCAGATGTAGTGGCTTTTACGATTTGAATCTCCTCTTCAAATGATGGATAATCAAGCCAGATATTGAACATAAACCTGTCAAGTTGTGCTTCGGGTAATGGATAGGTTCCTTCCTGTTCAATCGGATTCTGCGTGGCAAGTACGAAAAATGGTTCTTCGAGATGATAGCTGATGCCGGCTACCGTTACTGCTTTTTCCTGCATGGCTTCGAGGAGTGCCGATTGTGTTTTTGGGGGTGTTCTGTTAATCTCATCGGCTAAAATAATGTTGGCGAATACCGGTCCTTTGATAAACCTGAAATGACGGTTTTCATCGAGAATCTCAGTACCAATGATGTCGGAAGGCATCAGATCCGGGGTAAATTGAATCCGGTGATAACTCAGGCCAAGCGCTTTTGACAATGTATTTACCATTAGTGTTTTGGCTAGGCCGGGCACTCCGACAAGCAGGCAATGGCCCCTGCAAAAGATGGCGATAAGCAGGTTTTTCACGACCTCATCCTGGCCAACGATTACCTTGGATATTTCTGCTTTAAGCATGAAATACTTTTTTACCAGGGCATCAACTGCTTGAACGTCTGACGAAAACTGCATGGTTTTGCTATTTAGTTTTTAATCCATTTGCGCTCAAAGGTACAATTTCGATAATCGCTCAGGATTGAAATATAGGTCGATTTCAGCTTTTTTGCAATCCAATCATCAACCATTGCCGTCTTTTTCTTTTCCAAAGCCAATTCCTGGATTCTGGCATAGTCTTCGTCCAGATTGGCTTTGTGCGGGTTGCTGCGCGATTTCAAATAGTAAATCCGGTAGTCCTGTTTGCCGCGGTCAGTGGTCATCACAGGGGCAGACACTTCACCAGGTTTAAGTTTATCGATGACAAAGAAAATCTTTGCATCTACCTGACTTGATTCGAATTTACTGTTCCCGCTAACCTGGTTAATCATCAAACCTCCGCTGTTTTTGCCCGGGTCGTCTGAAAACATAACCACTGCCTGGTCAAATGTCATTTTCTTTTTCTCAATCATGGAGGCGACGCTGTCGAGGGAAACTTTTGCTCTGTTGAGATTCACCGGTGAGACTTTGGGTTGCAACAGAATATGCCGCACATTGATATATTCTCCCCTGCGTTCGATCATCTGGATCAGATGGAATCCATCTTCGGTTTCCACAATTTCGGAAACTTCCCCGGGTTTCAGTTTAAAGGCTGCTGCTTCAAATTCCGGACGCATCTCCCCTCTTTTAAACATACCCAGTTCACCACCCTGCTTTGAAGAACCCGGATCTTCGGAATATAATACTGCCAGTGTACTGAAATCATCGCCCTTGGCAAACCTGTCCTTAAAACCTTTAAGCTTTTCTTTCACAGCCTGTTTTTCAACATCACCGATCTCGGGTTGTTTTACAATCATACCAATCTCTATTTCAGAGTTGATCAGTGGAATGCTGTCTTTTGAAAGCTTTCTGTAATATGTTTTTACTTCGGCCGGCGTGATTGATATATCCTTGGTGATTTTTTGCTGCTCCTGTTCGGTAAGCATCGTTTCGTGAATCACCTCCCGCAATTCATTTTTAATTTCAAGCAGCGATTTTCCAAAATGCTCTTCCAAACGTTCGGGTGTTCCTGCCTGGGAAATAAAATAACGCATTCTGCGATCCATTTCAAGTTCAACCTGGGCATCGGTAACATTGATGCTATCGACCTGTGCCTGATGCAGCAGAAGTTTTTGCAACAGCAGATTTTCGAAAATCTGACATTTGAGCTTCGGTGCGGTACCTGTGATATTGCCCTGGCTGCGAATCTGAATGTACTGGTTTTCGATATCTGATTTCAGGATAACATTACCGCCAACGACCGCAACCAGGCCATCGACGATTGAATCGTTCTGCGACCAGGCATGCATCGGAGCAATGAGTACCGTTGTCATTGAAAAAAAAATCACGAAAAAGCGCAGGATTTTCATTGGCTGTAATTTTGGATCGGATTCCCGTTAATAAATCTCAAAAACATTTTTCTTTTGTGCGTTGACGTATATATAATCCTGCATGCGATTGATCAGATCTATTTTACGTTTGTTCAGGATAATGTCGCGGATCCTTTGTTTTTCAAAGCTCAGCGGTGAAATACTTTCTTTGATCTTAAAATCCTTGAAACGAACCAGATACACATACATTGAATCCTGGTACTCAAGATCCCTGCGACTTTTTAAAAAATCCTCCTGGTTGTATGATTTAATCGGAATTTGTTTTAGTAAATCACTGAACAACAACCAATTTTGATTATCCAGAAAATAATCTGCAGCCTGTTTTTCGCAAAGGTCTGCAAGTTTGTTTTTATCATCCTGGTCATCGGAATTCAAGAGATTTTTAATTTGTTTTGAATAGGTTGATTTCAATGGGAGTTTAACATATTGTATCTGTACGATGTTATCTTTGAGCAGAAAGTTCTGCTGGTTGGCATCGTAGTAGTTTTGAGTTTCCTCATCGGTGATCAGCGTATCAAGATTTTGCCGTACAAGGGCATTTTCATATTCGTAGATGGTCAAAGAATTTTTATAATTTTCAAGCTGCCTGGTGAAATCCAACTGTGTACTGGTCAGATTTTTTTCAGCCTGCTGGAGAATCAGTCTCTGCCGAACCCAATTTTCAATAAAACTGCGTGTAATCACCAGACTATCCTTGGGCAGCGTTCCGGGTGTAACGATCCCTTTGATATCAGATTCGAAGAGGTAGTCGTCGTTAACCCTTGCCAGCACCCGCTCTGTTTTTTTTTTGAAAAAGGTGGAGCAGGAGGTGGTCAGGATCAACAGGAAAATAAGTGTTTTGTTCAATGGATGCTATTTAATTTTTGCAAGCACATCCCGCTTCACATCAACAGGGTATTTGGCTCTCAGTGCCAGAATCCATTCTTTTTCAAGGTAATTCTGATAATCAGCCGTAATCAGACCGCGAGCTTCGTGGAGTTCTTTGATCTCCGGTTTCAACACCTTTCGAACATTGACAAACACTGTAGAGCCATTGGTGACAATATCTCCCGAGAATCCCGGTTTCCAGGCAATCGAGTCGATCAGTTTATTTTCCTTTTTGGAAAACTTAGCACTTTCAATGGTCAGAATTTTCAAAGAATCTGTATTGATCTCTTTCAGCAGGTCGGTATCCGACAGTCCTGATGTTATAAAGTTTTTCACCTTCTGCACCACTTCGGGTTTTGTCACTTTATAGATGCTTGCATCAAGGCGGGTTTCCCACATGTAGTTGTTTTTATTTTTCTGATAGAACTCTTTAAGCCCAACAGTATCTTTCACAGCTTTTGACCACACTTTCTGATCTGTCAGATCAAACAGGAGAATCCCATCGCGGTATTCGGTCATCAGTATTTTGAATTCCGGATACTTCAGCTCCAACTGTGAATTTTCCCATTTCAATAAACTTTCATTAACGAAATCAGTATACTGTTTATTGACATAGGCTTCAATATTCTGTTTTTCCTGTTTGCGTTGAGTGGTTGCCAGGAAATCGGCGAATTCTTTCTGAAGGAACACCATTGTTCCAATTTTGCATATCATCTTTGTCAGATCTTTCGCTTGTGTGCTTTGCCATTTCCCGAAAAAGATGCTGTCGGTCACTACTGTATAGAAATCTTTCAATGATTCCTGATTTTCGACAAACGGGTAAGAATTGCGGATCCGGGCAAGGACTACTTGTTTGGTTTGGTTGCCACGGGCATCTTTCATGACCTTTTGTTTCAATTCGGCCGTTTCTTCTTCGAGGGTCTTCGATGTTTTCTTTTCGATCAATTTCACGATATGCCAACCATAGGGCGTAAGAATCGGTTTAGTATAATCACCAATATTATTCAGGGAATAGATGGCTTCGACAAACTCAGGAACCATGCGGTTCACACCAAACGCAGGCAATACGCCTCCTTTAGCTGCTGAACCTTTGTCCTCGGAATAACTTTTCACAAGTTCTTCGAATGTGCTACCATTTTTCAGTTTCTGGTACACAGAGTCAATGCGTTTTTCAATCTTGGCAGAATCACTGGCCGTTGAATTTTTAGGGATGCTGAGAAAAATATGGGCAACGATCACTTTTCCAAGAGCCGGTCTGCGTGCAGTCACCTTGATCAGATGATAACCATATTCAGTATGTACAGGCATAGAAACTTTTCCAACTTCAGTTTTCCAGGCACCATTTTCAAAGGGATATACCATGTCGAATACGGCAAAAAAGCCAAGGTCACCGCGATTTCCTTTCAGGAAGGGATGTTGCTGGGTTGCTTCCCTGTCTTTTGCTGATGGATCTTCCGAAAATTCAAGTGCAAGTGCATCAAATGCTCCGCCTTTGAGCAACTTTTCCCTGACAGTCATGGCTTTATTGTAGGCAGTCAGTGTATCTGCAGGCGTTGGATCAGTTTGAAGCCGGAAAAAAATATGGCTGGCACGAAGATCATATTTTTCGCGATCATAGGCTTCCTTTATCAGACGGTTAAGGGTAGCTTCATCTGTAAAGTATGGTTTTGCAAGTTGGTCGCGATATCCACTGAGTTCTTTACGGAAAGAGGCTACCGTATCGAGGCCAAGCTCCTCGGCCTGTTTGACCTTGAGTTTGAAATTGATAAACAACTCAAGATATTCATCGAGCGATTTTTTATCGATGGTTTCACCTTTTACGTTGTTTTTCTGATAAATGTTCAAAAATTCGCCGACAAAGATCTGTTTGTCTTTTACCTTCTTCAAAATACATTTTTTTTACTATTTCTCTATCTATCTTTGGAGTATTTTCTCTCACACTTCTAGATTTTTCATAAATTTCTTCTTTATATTCTTCAAAAAAATTTTT
>CAIYES010000567.1 GCA_903925275.1 uncultured Bacteroidales bacterium | reverse complement strand
TTTTATCGTACTTTTGCACCCTCAATTTCAGAGGCTGATTAGCTAGCTCAGCCGGTAGAGCATCGCCCTTTTAAGGCGGGGGTCCTGGGTTCGAATCCCAGGCTGATCACGAAGGAGGCTTAACGGCCTCCTTTTTTTATGCCTGATCTTCAACGTAGTTACAGTATTTACAAGGGTTTCAAGGTTTCTTTTGTTAGTATCTATTTCATTAAATAAAGGTAAATAATGCGTACTATTGCACTATTCCTGATACAAAAGTGATACCGAAATTGATGCTCTCAATTTTGCTAAGTTCATACGAAAGGGTCAACCGGTTTTTAACGGTTGCTCCCCCAATGCGCAGCATTCTGCCGATTTTAGTATTGTGGGTGTAGCGTTCAAAGAGGGCAAGACCGGCTAAGTAATCCTGGTCAGCCTTCATCCAGAAAAGAATTTCATTATCCATGCAGCAAAGGTATTGCTGCAATTGCAGGGGTTAAAGGACAAAAAAATGCTTGCTATACCGAATAGTTTTGAATATGAGTAACAAACAACAGTGCCTACAGCTCATAAGCCCTGGAAAATAAACCTTCTTTGAGCAAATAATTGAAATTGGTATTTGCTGTTTCTAATCTCTTCCGGGGTTTAGTTCCCCGCCGTTTGAGGCGAATAGGAAAGAATTTTCGCAATACCCCGTTGCTCTGTGGCGGGGACATTCATTAGTCAAATGAATCAAATAATCAGTCCTTTACCAGCCGCACAGCAAAGCCGAACTGAGTGTAGCCGTAGTTGCTGCGGTCGCAACGGGCGTGGCTGTAGTCCAGGCCGCGCACCCACGCGCTGGTCGCACCGTCGGCAGTAGAACTCCACCAGCCGCTGAAGATGCGAAAGGAGCCGAACGTGCCGTCGTAGCTGTGGCGGAGGCCAGAAGGCAAAGCAGTAAAACCGCTTTCGTTGGTTGCGCCGGAGTTTGGGTTGCACCAATGAGTTGTATCGGTTTCTTTCATTTTGCCACCGGCTACAATTTCGCCACCTAAATAAGTTGTTAATATTGTCCATTCGGCATCTGTTGGCACATGCCAGCCTATGGGCGCTATGTTGCGGCTGTCGTTTACTGTAAACCAATTGTATAAGGCACCGTAAGGTGTTTTGTTGTCTATGTTGTTGTTATACCAGCAATAAGCACCTGTTGTTAAGGATTTCCATACTGAATTGCCTGTTACATTAGCAATTGAGTCGCCGTTGCGGTAATGGGTTACTTTTAGGTTTTCAACTGTCCATGTTTGTGTGCCTATTACAATGGTATGATAAACATTACCGTCATAATCTGTTACTGTTGTTAAAGCTGTTACATTATCTGATTTTTTACATCCATTCGATATTGTTATTGCAAAAACAATCAATAATAAATAAGTTTGAAATTTATTAATGCATCTCATAAGATTTTGATTTAATTTTATTCCTACTGTGGTCGTGGCGTCGGTTTGAAGTCCGTACTAAAGTTTGTTCAAGTAGCAGTCGCTTGTTTGAGTTTGCATAATATTTCCGGTTTGAATTACTTATTCTTCATGCTTAAAATTATTTTTTCTGTTTCATCATCGCAAGTTAAAATATCCACTTTTCTCAATCGGGGAATCAGCAAAGTCCAGTTATTATTCAATTCAAACACTGTTTTGAATAACGGTAATGCTTCTTCTTTTCTACCATTATTCACAAGTGCTATAGCGTACCAAAATTTCATCTCCACATCTTTAGGAACCAATTTTTGTGCAATCTCATATTCCTTAGTTGCTGTTGTCCAGTCATTTTTTTCTATTGCTTCATCGCCCGCATTTGCATGTTCGATAGCACGAAAAACTTGCAGCAATCGTTTCAATTCTTTAATCGGTTCGGGATTGTCGTCCACACGCAAATCAATATAACGGTCTTCCCAAATTCGTCCTGAGGCAACAGGTTTTACAATTAGAATTGCTGCACTTTGCTTCCCGCGAGCATCACCCCCTGCGTTTTGACCTGCTTCCAATGCTAAAATCAGCCGTTCAGCCAATGCACCTTTTGATTCTTTAAATGCTATTGCCATTGCAGGGATCACTTTGTCATTCAACATCATATTCGCTTGCACCGAAAAATTTTTATCGGCAATGTTTCCCGCAAACGCTATACATTTTTTTCCAGTGTATGAAGCAGTACGTCCTTGCATATCCAATACTCCCAGTTGACGGCTATTACGACCTGAATCCGCTTCGGTCAAAATTTTCACTACTTCCTCAGGTAATTTTCCTTCTTTCAATAATTTTAAACCATCGGGACCAAAAGCTATCTTTGTTGATGCTTGTGTAGCTATTACCCCCACACCCGCCTCTCCCCATGTCACCGCAGTGCCGACAGAAAAAGCATGTGTCTGAACCGCTACTCCCATTTCACCTGTAACCGAATCTCGTGCAACAATTGAAAATGTATGAGCAAATGGGTCAGTATGAAAATTCTGTGCCATTACTGTGCAACAGAAAATAAATGTAGCCAACAGAAAGATCGTTTGTTTTTTCATTTTTAGATTTTTGCTTAAATGTAAGTGTTTATTCAGTCCTTAAATGCCTGAGTTTGCAGTGTCGCACATTGGTTGCCTATAAAGCCGGTTGCAGCTATGCCCAGTAAGGGATTGCAGAGAGCGTCATTATCAACCGACACAAAAATTGATGCGGGTGATAATGCTCGAAAACCTCTGAAACCCTTATTGGGTATAGGTGCTGTTGTACACAGGCTTTTATTGTTTTATTCATTAAATTCCTATTTCTATCAACAAAGTTAAAGTTGTCCATAAAAATATGATGCCGTTGCACCACCATCGATTAGGTAATCAGTTCCTGTGATAAACGAACCCTTTTCTGATAGCAATAATTCTGCTACATTTGCAACTTCATCAGCAATTCCGGGTCGACCAGCTGGACTTTTCGCAAACATATTTTTGTAGAAATCGCCTCTTGGTCCGTTGATTTCATCCAATGCTAATGGCGTAATGATAATTCCAGGTGAAATAGAATTAAGTCTTGCTCTTCGTTTGCTCCATTTTACTGCCTCTGCCATTACCCGTTTCACATTACATCGTTTTGCCATTTGATAGGCGTGAAGTGTATCAATGATATTTTCTGGTCTTAGAATTTTCAAATTCAATAAATCTTCAGTCGGTGTTATAGCCAAAAGTTTATCTTCTTCAGGTGTCAAAGCTGGCATCCTATGTCCAGATTGACTTGAAATGGTAACTGCTGTTCCTCCTTCTTTAATTATTTTCCCAAATTCATCCAATAGAAGTGCTGTTCCGTATAAATCAACTTTTAGAATTTGTTCAATGGGAGCTTGGCTTGGCGAAACACCAGCAGAATTAATAAACATAGAAATCTCGCCTTCTTTCTGTACTGTCTCAATGAGATGTAATACCGATGTTCTATCTGAAATGTCCACTTTAATAGGAACTACATCAAATCCAGCTTCTGTCATAGTTTTTGCTATGGTTTCAGCGTTTTCCATTTTCCAATCAGCAACAAAAACTCTATTACCGTATGCCATTCTTCTGGCAATTGCCATACCTATCTGGCCTGCACCTGTTAATACTATGATGTCTCTTTTTCCTTTCATATTTTATGTTTCAGATGGTTTCATTAAGCTTGTGTACAACACACTTCTCGCTTACCGCCATATGGTGGCTATTTTTGATTAAAGGCGCAATGATATCAGCCTTAATCTGTAAATGTAAGACAAAACGTGAGTAGATATTCTCTAAACAGCAAAAACATCCAATAAGTTGCATGAAATAAAAAAGCCTGCCAGATCACTCCGACAGGCTCTTCAACTAACCTACTTATGAAAACAGCTGCAACGCTTCTTGAATTAAATTACCGGCGGATTGGGATCCATTACCAGTAAGCCTTCGTAAAAGGCCATCGGTGATCCCAGCTTGCACAGGAAGCCGAACTTGTGGCCTTTATCCTTGTCGATCTCTTAGCCCCAGGTCGTTTCAATGGTCTCAAGGTGTACCAGGTTGCAGGGTTCACCAATCAGGTAACGTTTGCATGAGGCACAGTTATGGATGATTACGATTCCCTTTGAAGTCGATCCTGAAGTTCCGGGTCCATTTCTGTACGGCTTTTTCGCTGCCCGGGTAAAATAATTCTCTTTTCAGAAAAATGTTTTCATGTTTTATGTATATTTGCAATTGTAATTCAATATTACATAAAATGATACCCAGAAAATTATCCGGTGCCATCCTGAAATTTGCAAAAAAATATCCGGTGGTTTCTGTTACCGGCCCGCGACAATCGGGTAAGACAACACTGGTCAGGTCACTTTTTCCAAACCATAAATACCTGTCCCTTGAAAATCCGGAAACAAGACTTCGTGCGCTTAATGATCCTAAAGGTATTTTTGACCGGATGGATCAATTGATTATCCTGGATGAAATTCAGCATGTTCCCGAATTATTATCCTATATACAGGTAATCTCAGATGAACAAAAGATCCCGGGACAATTTATACTTACCGGTTCCCAAAGCTTGTTACTTAGTGAAAAGATATCCCAGACGTTGGCCGGAAGAACTGCTATCTTGAAACTCCTCCCCTTCAGTCTGACTGAAATTGATAATTTGCAACAAGTCAGGGATTTTTCCTACGAGGACTTTATCTTTAAAGGGTTCTTTCCAAGAACATATGACCAGAATATCTCCCCGGAAGAATTTTATCCATTTTACCTGGAAACTTATGTTCAAAGAGATGTGAGGGAAATTCAAAATGTCAGGGACCTTAACACCTTTACCAATTTTGTGAGGTTATGTGCAGGACGTACCGGTCAGTTGATCGATTATTCCTCCCTTGCTAATGATACCGGTGTCAGCGTCGGCACGATTAAAGGTTGGATTTCAATCCTGGAAGCAGGTTACATCATTTTCCAGTTGTATCCCTTCTATAAGAATTATGGAAAAAGAGTTATCAAATCGCCTAAAATCTATTTCACTGATCCTGGACTGGCTTCATATCTCCTGGGAATAAAGAGCGCTGAGCAATTGAAAACGCATTACCTGAAAGGCGCTTTGTTCGAAAACCTGGTCATTCTGGAGTTGCTGAAACAGCGATTTAACAGTGGAGTCCCTCAGGATATCGGGTTCTTTCGCGACAGCAATCACAATGAAGTGGATGTTATAACAGAAAATGAGTTGCTGCAATGGATGGAAATTAAATCCGCAAGAACTTTTTCACCTGATTTTATCACCACATTCCGGTTTCTTGAAAAAAACGAGGATGCAGGGAAGGATAATAAGTCGATCATATATGGCGGTGATGACACTTTCATATATAAAGGATTTAAAATTGTATCATGGAGAGATCTTCGGAAGTTTGAAACATAGGCTGTATCAGTGTTTTTAAGGGGAAGAATCACCCTACTGGATTTTCACCCTCAAAAAACACAAATATGATACAGACAATTAATGGCACGCTGGAAACCTTACGTAGATAGGCGAAACCATGAAACCGTCCAAGCCCCAGGCTGATTACTTTAAGTATTGATTATCAATTATTTATAGCCAAACACTGGGTTCTTTTTTTTATATGACTTTTTGATCACATCACTTGCTGTCTCCAATCTCCTTATTCTTCCTTTGTTGTAACTGCTTTGCATTTTGACGTGTGACAATCTGCCTGCCAGATTTTGCTTCAATCGCCTTGCGGGTATTTCCGGCAATGGTCCCACCCTGTTTTGCAATTTTTCGGCTATTTTCAAAACCAACCGGTTTCTTCTCCCTGGAAATTTCTGTTGTCGTTGCTTCTGCCAGCATATTTAAAACCAGTTCCAGGTTTGACATATGGTCGCGAAGATTCTCTTTTTTGAGGTTCTTGAATTGTTTATACTGTTTGGTTGAGAATCCGCTCCAGGCCCTGGTGATGTCATCGGTCAGGATGGCAAAGTCCTGGCCTTTTTCGACACCCCTGTTTTCCCATTCATCCGTTAATTCCTTGCGAACCTCGATACTTTTAAGCCGCTGGTTGATCCACTCTTTGGAGTATCCTTTTCGCAGATAGGTTTCCATCAAACGCTCAATTCCAATTTCCGGATCTTCAATTTCGTCAATCCTCTCACTTCCGACACGTGCCAGCCAAATTTTGAATGGCTCCGCTTTTGGTGAAGGTACCGATTGTATCAGCCGGAAGAGCTGCTCAGTATCAGCAACATCCGTAAATCGCATTTTCCCATCGGCAGCAAGCATTTTCAAAGCGTTACAATTTGTAACGGTTTCGTTCCCTTCCGCTAAAAGCCTCTTTTTTAGCACCCTCCAATAGGTTTGTGGATTTTCGCTATCAGAAAGTACGCCCACAACATCAACAATCGAGAAATACCATTTCTCTTTTTCATCGTCCCAGTGGCACCGTACTTGCTTTTGGTTGAATAACTTAATAGCTGTTTCTTTGGTCATTAGATTTCCTTTTCTCTGATTGATACAAATCAATGTCTGAACTACAAATATATCAATTATAAGACAGTGTATAAATGGTGTAAAGAGTAAAAATCAACATGACGATTATGATAACGCAAACCTGATACAGTAAAAAAATGACACCTTGGAAACCCTACGTACATAGGCGAAACAGTAAAACCGTCCAAGCCCCAGGCTGATCACCAGGGAGGCCAAATTGGCCTCCTAATTTTTGGAGGATTTCGATATTGGGCCCCGGAAACAGGGGATCAATCTACAACAAGTTTGAACGACCGCTTTTACCAGCTTTAACCGGAAAAGCCTGATCATCTCATTTTATTGACTACTAATGAGATAAAGTATGTAACCAGGTAACGTGTGATGTAGCCAAATGTTCCTTGCTATCCACACTATTGAATGACCACCTTCCTGATGATTTGCTCACCCGATGCCTTGATCTTCAGAAAATAGATGCCGGGCTTAAGGTTTCCGGCAGGCAGTTTCGTGGTCACCGTCTGCGCCGAACCAGGTGCAGCAACCTTTGCGGACGCAATGAAGCGGCCGCTCATATCCAGCAAAGTCACCTCAAACGGCTCATCCTTTGACGGGCATACCACAATCCTGATTTCATCACCATTACCCGGGTTGGGATAAACTGAAGCTTTCAATTCACCAGAACTGTGCCCTGTATCATTTGGCTTCATCGTGAACGACCGTGCAGGCGACCATACCGGATGCCCGTTTTCGTCCTTTCCTGTTACGGCCCAATAATAGGTTTTGCCTGGCGTGAACAGGGTCTTTGAAACACTGGCTATGTTACGATCGCTTGTTCCTTCCTGGTAAATGATCGTTCCCTTCTGGATCTGGGGAGAATTGGCCACGACAAACCGGCAATTCTGAAGCTCCCCGCCTTCCACCTCCCAGTTGAACAGCAGATCCTTTTCTCCGAGTACATTAGCATCGCCCGGCGACAGTAAATTTATCTTCTTTGCAACATCGGCAACCAGGTATGCAATATACCAGGGGTGACGGCCATCCAGGGAGTCATAAATCCACAGGGTTGAATCCTGTTCCCATGTAAAGAGATAGATATCCTCATGCAGCTTGCTGATGTTCACCCCGTCAGACTGGGCATAGAGATTATTGATGGAGAGCTTAACGGCCTCCGCGAATTCGGTCCTCACGGATGTTACGGTGGTATATTTGCCATTCAGTACCCCAAAAATTGAGCCCGTGAATTTCGTAAAAATGCGAGGATTTTTCATTTGGTAAGTAGCAGACCCCTCAAAATAGTAATCCCTAGATTCGCCATGACTGGCAGTGGTGTCGACCGTGATATTGATATGGCTGTAGTCACCAGGATGATTATTATCCCAATTCAGCGTCAGGCCGGGCCACTTGTCGTTCCCGATGACATAATTCTGCAGGCCGTACCGAACGGTATCCATCCAGTCGTGCATGGTGTAGCCGTTCGGATCGGGAACAAAAAAAGGATTCTTCGACAGGGGCATGGATTTGTTGACGTTGCTCAATCCGTATGTCCGGAACAGGTACTGCGTGGAATGCGGGAGCGGATATTGAAGTGCATTGGTCTCCCACCACGGATAGGTATTGTACCGGTATCTTTTGATCTGGGGTACGGTGTAGATGAAGGTGCCTGAATCCTGGCCGGGTTCGAAGAGTTTGATAGGATAATCGAGCATTGCAGAATTTTTCCTGGCGATTATGTATCGTTTTATCCAAATCGATACATAATTCTGTTATAATTCCCTTCCAAAAGTGCGCCTGATTGATATTTTTGTATCAGTTTCTTTACCTGACTAAATTGGTAAAATGGGTTTTCGGAAACATAAATGTTTATTAATGTTGGATTTTTAAAGATCTGGCCTATGAGAAAAATTTCCCTTTTTATTCTTGGTGTTTTTACGGTCATTGTCTTGCATGCGCAATCCACCGATCAGCAAACACCTCCCAAATCGAGAAGATTTCATGTAGGGATAGGGTACTCGTTTATCCAAACTGACATGAAACTGACCGACATGACCACTCAGAGCTTCTGGAACGGAACCAGCGGCGAGAAGCACGATTTCAATGATGATGAGATCAATGATTTGAATTCCAGGGAGAAGAGTACCCGGAAGTACCAGAGTATCGCAGTGGAGGCCGGGATGATCCTCCTGAACAAGCCTGGCGGCAAATGGTTTATTGACGGGACCATCATGATTGGGCTCGCCTCGGCGAATTACAAAATCTGGAACAATGAGATCGATACCATTGAAATGGTGATCAAATCCGGGCTTTCATTGCCGTCATTCGGCTTGCTTTTCAACATCAGGTATAATTTCAATCCCCATTGGGGAATTTCGGTCATGCCTGAGGCCAGGTACTCGTTCGGCGTCAATAAGCAGATCGACGACAACATCTACGGGAAGATCGAATATTTTAATGAAAGCAGGAAATGCAATTACAACTACCTGTACGGAAATATAAACCTCCTGGCGGCCTATACCATCAAGGGACTGACAATCAGCGCGGGCCCGGGCTTCTATACGTTATACAATACCAACTTTTATAAGCTCGAACGGGTGAATCCTGCAAACGGTGACACTTACCGCACCGAAGTGAAAACCAGTCTTGTTCCAAGGGCGTTCATCGATGGCAATATCGTGGTCGAATGGAAGATCATTGATCTTCTCACCTTAACTGCTTATGGCGCCCTGGGTAAGGATTTTATCGTGAGAGGCGCGATTCGTTGCAACCTGTGAAAATGACATTGACTTCACCAATTTAACACCGTGAAACATGAAAAAATATATATTGATCATATTACTTTTCCTGCCGGGAATCCCATTTGCGCAGGTTGATCTGATGTCGGATTCCGCCACTTACTGCAATGATACACAAGGCTTTTCCAATAGTGTGTACAATATTCTGGGCACAACGGCAACGATCTATAACGGGAATGCCTATATTTTTAATTTTATTCAATCCTATGGAAGTGACTATGATCCCGCCCGGCTGTTCCCATCGAACGATTCTCCGCGGTGTTATGTTTTCCGGCACGATTCCATTGCCCCTCTTGATGTGATGGGTGGCAATGTATGGGTGTCGGAGAATCCCAATTATTGGAAAAGCTGCATCACCTATTTCAATTATCCGCATGAACACGGATATTTACCGACGCTGGCGGCAAAAGTTTTCACCTTTAATTTCAACGGGCGGTTGTGGTATGTTCAGAACATCTCTTCGAAGAACGGTGATAGTGTTTACGAATGCTTTGCCCAGTTCCCGGTTGCCTTTCCGGCGAAATGCGCCACATACTACGCATCCAAGCCAGGGTCGAAAAAAGAACTAACATGGATCAAGCTTGCCGGATTCCAGATCGACACCTGCCTCTATTTCATCTCACAGAAACTTTACCCAGGAATCACTATGCAATATTGCCCCTATTGGGAACTGCAGAAATATTCATACAACGCGAAGACGAACCAGTTTGTTTGGGTGAGCGATTCCCCGCTGGCCATCAACGGGGGATGGCTGGGCGGAGTCCTGCGCCGGCACGATCCCTCAACCGACAAGGACTATATGTTACTCTTTCCGTACGAATCGGATGCAAACTATATTTATTCATTAAAAATCACGGACGGCCAACCCCAAATCCGATCTCTGATAGGATTTAGTGCCCCTAATTACCCCGGTTGTATGGCGGTCGTGGCGGGATCGATCCAAGGATGCAGAACTCCTTCCAACATTGATACACAAGACCAATCCGACAGGTTTACCATGTTCCTGATCGACCGTAATAAAACATCTAAAAATTATCCCCTGAGATATACCGAAGGATATTTTTATAATGGGACGGATGATATATATTTATACAGAGCCGGAGAGCTTTTAAATCCTTTCGGGGAATTTCCCGATCAGTTCGCCGACGCTTTTTCTATTACCGGGACCATTGCCCTTTCACCCCATCATTTCACCAACAAACTCAGCAATTCCAGCAGCTATTACGATGGGTACCAGCAGACAATCTGGTTATTCTATCCCAGCACCCTAACGTATCATAAACTTTACGGAGTCGGACTGGTTTCCGATCTCTGGCAGCCATCTCCATCGGCTACCGATACGATTTTCACCAGCAATCTGGCTGTGGATACCGGAAATATTGCCACCCAGCTTCAAAGCATGTACACCCTCTGCGGTATTATCGACGGAGGCCCACCGTGCTCGGTCGACTGGGAGAAATGGGATGCCGCCTATCCTCCAGGCACCTCCCTGGACAAGGAGCCCACCGTGATTGAACTCGGTTCGTCGCAAACCCAGAAGATCGAATACAGAAACACCTTCAGCGATGAGTTCACCGAAGGAGCCAGTATGAAATTTTCACAGCATTTCGAAGTCTCAGGTGTGCCGGTCAGCCTGGAGGAAGGTATCAGTACAAGTTTTTCACAGGCGTTCAGAACCATGCATTCCACAGGCTTCGAATCAAAATATACACAAACCGTAGGATACGCGCGTTCAAACTTTACGCAGGGATATGGGGATTATATCTGGGCGATACCGACGATAACACGGTATGTGTATCGTAAATACCCCTGGTGGGATGCGGAAAAGTACGATAATTACCAACACGCCGTGCCAAATTCCCTGCAGTACCTTTTCAGGAATTCAGGAACGACCTATATTTCGATGGGGATTCCAATTTCAGGCTCTCCTTTCCGGGTAACAGAACCCAATGGAATCGGGTTGCGTGACTGGACGACCGACAGTGTCATATACGGCAAAAGGGGTCGTACGCAGATAGAACACACACTTTTTAACAACCCCTTCCTTTCCAAGCTGACCAGCTCCTCCTGGACTGCCAACGGCGGCGCGATAAACGGGAGCTTTGAGTCACTCGCCGACACCTCACAATCAAGCGAGAGCGAATGCAAATTCGGCGTTGAAGTGACAGCAGGCATGAAGATTCCTAAAATATTCCAGATGGAATTGAGCTTTGGCTATGACGTTGCCTATTCCAACGAAGTCAAAACTACCAGCTCATTCGGGCACGATATCAAGATGAACATAAACCTGTCGCATGCTGATCAGGCCTATATCTATAACAAAAATGCACTACTGATCGACCTTTATTTATTTAAACCTTCGGACAGTATCCATTACTGGTTCTATGACAGCCTTCCGGTCACAACCCAGAGGCCCTGGTACATTGCCTATGTGATAAGCGGCGTTTCAAAGAAGATCAGCCTTATGACACCTGATGATAAAATCAACCTCCATGGGCCGGTATCGCAGTTTAGCTGGATATCTGAAAACATGACGGGAGCAAAGTATACTTTCGTGATCTCGAAGTCATGGCCGGTCACGCCTAAAAATGTGGTGTACAGCGAATCCACAGGCGAACGGACAAGCGCTGGCTTATCAACGTGGTCACCCGAGGCAGGCCGAACGTATTACTGGGCGGTGCGGGGAGTGGATTCCGATGGAGCAGTTGTCTGGTCTGATCCGCGCAGGCTGATTGCCCCGGATGATCGGCAACAAACACAGGAAAACTCCCGGTTGTCGGTGCTGGTTTATCCCAATCCCGGACAAGGAAGGGATATTCATGTTTCGATACTTCAGAACGATCCTTCCGATATAACGGTCAACCTCTACAGGATGAACGGGAGCCTTGTTTACAGCCGTCTGGTAAAGCCGGTGGGCAAAAGTGTGACAGACATATCGCTAACCGATCCAGATCTTTCCGAAGGTGTTTATATAGTGGAATGCCGGTCAAACAATGACAGGGTCCTGAAAAAACTGGTAATACTTTAATTCTGATCACATTCCGCCAGGGGGTTGATCAGGAAATTCCGGTTAATCCCTTGGTATATTCGCCGGGGGAAATTCCTTCTACCCGTTTGAAGGCGATAAAAAACGTATTGCGGGAAGAAAAACCCGACATCTGCCCGATGGCCTCCAAGGTTACTTCTTTTGTCTTTCCTTCCCGGATCAGCCTTTTCGAATGATCAATGCGCCATTTATTGCGGTAATCATGAAAGGGAGATCCCATCTGCTCCCTGAAGAAGTAAGCCAGGTGGTGAAGCGGGATATCGGTGAGCACTGAAAGCCGGGCCAGGTTAAAGTCCCTTTTCAGGTAAGGCTCGGAATCTCTGAAAGCCGATTCAATGATTTTCCCTATTTGATCCAGGTATTCGGTTTCAAGAATAGATGGTTTAGCCTTCTGGTCATTCCTTTGGTCGGCGGAAACAAGGTTTTTCTGATCTCCCGGTTTATCCTGGCTGGAAGGAATCCTGGGAAGGCCGTACAGGATGGACGGGAAAAAAAGTGGCGAAATCATGAACCCTACGAGACCAATTGTAGAAGAAATCCTCAGGAAATTAAGCGAATAGAATAACCTGGAATCTTTCGTAAAGGTGGTTTCAATCTGAAGAATGGAATCGCTGACAGCCAATATTAACAGGAAACCAAGCAATACCATCAACCATTTTGTCATAACCTGCTGACCTGATATTATATGATTTTTTTTACCGGTCTTCAGATAACTGGCAAGCATCCAGGTTGACACAAAGGTGTAAGCAAAAACATGAAGTGCCTTACCGAGAACTACAAATTGTGCTGGTATAAGAGGGTACAGTACTGGTGGCTTGCTGATAATGATGTTGTTAATATTCTTCACCAGTTCTGAAGCGATCCTGAGTTTTTCATCCATTGGGGAAAAAATGTAAGGCAGGGAGCTGAGAAAGAAAATCGCAGCGGGGAGTAAATGCCAGGCATCGCTTCTCTTAAGACGCGGGTTGTCGGTCAAAGTACTCCTGATGTACCAGTACAGCATTGGTCCATGGAGAAATATGGAGAAATTGGAATAAACCAGAACGATGCTGACCAGTAATTCGGATTTTGAATAATAGAGGACATAAATATTTAAGCCGAACAGGCTGGTCAGGAAAAAAAAACAGGCCAGGTAAACCGATGATCTGTAATGCCGGGCAGTGAAGGCAAAAAGAATTGTGGATAATAAAATGCCAAGAATGGATATGTACAACAGCATCTGATGTAGTATTGTACCAGCAAAAGTATGAAATTTTAACAGTGAAAATTATTTTCTGAACCCTCGGATCAACTGTAGCGAAATCAACTGTAAGGAGTTCGTCAAGTGATCACGTATGCGATGAATGTCTGCGATTTTTCGACATCAGTAATCAGGCAAGACAACCTTGGTCAGATCTCAAAAATATAGACTCAAGCGAATTACCCTGAGGTATTTTTGACTCTGGATGATCAAGATCCCTTTGAGGTTGATCCAGAAGTT
>CAIYES010000566.1 GCA_903925275.1 uncultured Bacteroidales bacterium | reverse complement strand
TGAATTGCATGGTTCGGCAAACCGGCTTCCAATTCACCGCTGATATTCAGATAGGCCAGTTTTAATCCGTTAAAAAAATTAAACATCGACCATCCGTCAAAAATGATATGATGGATGCAGAAAAAGACGACATAATGTTCTGCTGAAACGCGGAACCAATCCAAACTGAAAAGCCGGCCTTTTTCCAGATCAAAAACCTGATGCCCGTTCGATTTCCCTGCTGCTTCGAGCCTGATTTCCTTTTCATGCCCCGCAAATTCGCGAAGATCGGCAACGGGAATAACAATTTTATAAGGTTCACGAAGAAACTGCAATGGAACTCCGTTTTGAACCCTGACCATGATACGAAGGCTCTCGTTCGTCTCAATCAGTGCATTTACCGCCTCCTGAAAAACCAGTATATCAGGATTGCCAATGATTTCAAGCCTGAACAAAATATTATGCTGAATTCTGGTGACATCCATCTTATGCAGAAACCATAATTCCAATTGATTGTCATTCAGTGGATATCCCTTTGTATGGCGCTCTACACGGGATATTCCTGATTGTTCCCTGGTCAAGGTCAGGGTACTTTCGTGCAGGATTTTTGCTAATTTGTGAATGGTTGGATTGTCAAAAATGGTCTTTATCGACATTTCCATTCCTGATTTTCCTGCAATCCGTGCCGCAATCCTTGCAGCCTTGAGTGAATGGCCTCCAAGTTTAAAAAAGCTGTCGTGAATGCTGATTTTTTCCATCGACAGAACCTCCTGCCATATTTCGGCAAGCCACATTTCTTCATCTGTGGAAGGAGATATGAAATCGTCTGAAAATTCACTTTCCCTGGCTTTAGGCAACTTCAACGCCTTACGGTCGAGTTTGCCGTTTTCGGTAACAGGAAATTCACGGCAAATGACAAACTCCGAAGGGATCATATAGGCCGGCAACGATTTATTTAATTCCCCGGTAATGTGATTACGGTCATGAGGATGAGCCTGGTTTGGTTCTTCCTCAGTGATCATGCCGGAGTCGGGTTCCGCGACCAGGAACGCAACCAGGCAGTCGTCATTTAAGCAGTCTCTGTTGACAATCACCGCCGCATCGCGGATTCCGGGTATGGAGAGAAGTGCATTTTCTATTTCACCGAGTTCAATGCGAAGTCCACGCATTTTAATCTGAAAATCGCGACGGCCCATGAAATCAAGATTTCCATCCGGAAGGAAACGGCCAATATCGCCGGTGGCATACATTTTCTCTCCCTGACGGAACGGATCAGGCAGAAATTTCAGGGCATCGAGTTCCGGACGGTTCAGATAGCCTCTTGCCACCCCTTCGCCACCAATAAATATCTCTCCTTCCATCATGGGTGCAACCTGATTCATTGATGCATCAAGAACATAAATTAAATCATGATCCACCGCTTTTCCCACAGGGATTTTCCCGATATTATCACTTCGGCAGAGGTAGGTCGTGGCATAAACCGTTGTTTCGGTCGGGCCGTATACATTGAATAAACCGACGCTTGATGATCCGAAAATCTTATAAAACCGTTGAACCAGCGTTGGACTTACCACTTCCCCACCCACGGAGACCCATTTAAGTTCATCAGGAACAACCCGGGTTTTTGACATTTCGATATACTCCAGGAACGAAGAAAGCATGGAGGAGACAAAAAATGTAAACCTGATGTGTTTTGAAACTAACGTATTCAGAAGCAATGCCGGATCTTTTTCAATACCGGGTGCCGCGATGTACAAACTCCCGCAGGGAATAACCCATCCATATAATTCCCATACCGAACCGTCGAAGGTATAAGGCGATTTTAGCAGGACAGCATCCCCTTCCGCGATCGGATATAGCCGCTGTATGCAGACAACCAGGTTCACAATTGAATGATGTTCAATCCTCACCCCTTTGGGTTTTCCGGTTGAACCAGAGGTGAAAAGAATATAGGCCAGATCATGGGGGGTCACATCAACTGCCGGATTTATTGCCGGTAATTCTTCGAAAGCCCAATGAGAAATATCGGGCTTTATCAACTGCTGAGGAAAATTGCAAAACTTTTTCGAAAACTTTTCCTCTGTGATCAGAATATTGACTGAAGCATCGGTCAAAACAAACCTGACACGGTCATCGGGCCATTCAGGATCAACCGGAACATATGCCCCGCCGGCTTTCAGGACAGCAAAAATGGCAATCACCATTTCAAACGACCGTTCCATCGCCAGCCCGACATAAACATCTCGCCCTACCCCGAGCTCAATTAACCTGTGTGCAAGCTGATTGGTATACGCATTTAATCTTGAATATGTAAGCCCGTCCTGACCGAATAGCAAAGCGGGCAGATCAGGTTTAAGGGCAACCTGTTGTTCAAACAGCGTATGAATGCATTCAGGATGGATGGGTTTGCAGGGTTGTTGCGAGGTGTTTGCCGGGGTGATATCCTGATTCTCCAATCTATACAAATTGTTTAATGGTAAACTGCAAAGCAATTTTTCATTCAATAAAACTAAATAAAGTTTTCCAATTTTTACTGATAATTTATTCTGATTGAGCACAATCATACCAGTAAAAGGCTGAAATTACTAAAAGACCGGTTAAAAAAGAACCAGCGCTGAAAGCGC
>CAIYES010000565.1 GCA_903925275.1 uncultured Bacteroidales bacterium | reverse complement strand
GTCATAAATTAATATTATCTGGTTATTAAATAAACAAAATCCTTTCAATTCTAAACTATCATTCATGGAACTATTAGTGAAAATAGGCAGCTCAAATTGTCCCAAAATAGTTAAATAATCTTCGTTTTTTTCGCGTCTAAATATTAGAAAATATATTGGTTTTTTACCACTATTGGAGATTAAATTAACCCGATCTATGTAAGAGGAAAGTTCTTTTTTTAATTTTTCGGATTTAATAGGGGATAAAGTTGAATGTTTTTGAGTCTCATTTAATATAAATTGTGGGTTTCTATTTTCATGCCATAAATTTATTGACCAACCTTCAATTAAAAGAAATGATAAGGTTAATAGACAAGTTGATTTCATAAAACATTATTGATTAGTGAATAACGTCATTAATATTTTTGATTTGTATAGTATTTTTATATGGCCCACATTTCCATACATGACCAGTTCTCGGAAAATAATTATACCTAGGATATGGTTCTTTGCCTCCATTCTTCGTTGTATTGAGATAGGATCCTGCAAGATCACCATTTACGAATCCATCTTGGACAAATCCCATTGAATTACTTTCTTCGCCACTATTAGGAAATTCTCCTGGATGCGAATGGATATATACATTCACTTTTGAATCTTGAATCCCAAGTCCTTTCGGGCTTGGGGACCAATTATACTTATGTTCATTGCAAACAGTAAAGTTGTGATCGCCAGTCTCCCCTGAAAATCCAACAATGGTCCATTCAACATCTGAATTGTAAGATGCGAACTGGAAAACATTAACGGCATCAATAGAATTTGTTGTAGTTGCTTTGCTATAACCTGAGCCATCAGTTGTTTCCAATTGCGAAAGAAGTGATTTATCTTCAACTTTTATGGCATCTTTTTGATCAACTTTATTGTCACCATTAAGATCTACTTTTTGTCCTTTATCATCGATGGAATATAACTGATCTGGTTCATTGTTTGTTGGTCCAATTTGTTGAACATTACCTGTTTTAGTCAAACCATAATCTGTATCCCACAAACCATCTACGTCAATACGATAGACTGGATTATTCTGACAATAATTATATGACGACCATCTACATGATTTTTCTGCCAGCGGATCCACACTATGCCATCTTCCCAATTGCGGGTCATAGAACCTTGCCCCGTAATTATAGAAGGCATACTTCATTTCAGTTTGAAGCTCTTTGTCGTTGTATAATTTCTTGTTCAGGTCCAGATTACTAGAAACCACCATTCCAAAGGGATAGTAATCATTTCGTTGTAATATTTCCGGGCTGTTTTGCTCGGTTGGTCTGACAACCATCCGCACATTTCCCAAATGATCTTTGATGTGGTAATTAAACTCGTGCCCGCTGTTTAAGAATTGGAAACACCCATTGGGTAAGTATAGCTGTCTGATCGTGTCATTATCCACAACAATATCTCCGTAATAGCGGTAATCATGATTTAAGAGCAATATACTGTTGTTGTAAGTTACCTGCTTTTCGTATAATGTCCCGGTTTGATCATAATCGTATTTAATCACCCCGTTGTCATTATAAATATATTCAGGCAGGTTTAAGGAATTATACGCTATATCAATATTCCTGTTATAGTCTTTCGTCATGTTGCCGTTCATGTCATATTGAAATTCAATAACGGAAGCATTGGTATCCCTTAAGGCATACCATCCATTGTCATTAAAATCATTGATCGTGGTTCTTAATCTGACCGTATCATCCACTGCAATTAACCGGCTCCCTCCATAGGCATAGGTTAATTTATCCATCAGGACTTCAGGAGTGGTGGTGTTTCTGAACTTACGGGTCAGCGTCAGGATATTTCCATTCTGATCATAGGTAATCCCGCCTTCCGATCCGACGCCTTTTACAACTCCCATAAATGGCGGTTGATACGGTTTATCGGTACTGATGCCAATACCTCCTCCACCGCCTCCGCCGTTGGAGATTGGGGTGAGGGTATAGTTTGAGTTGATTAACCGGTTCAGAGGATCATACGTAAAATCATATTCATTCAGGGTATCCGAGGCGGCGTCGACCCAGGTTTGCGAACTGATGTTCCCATTGTATTGCGCTGTGAAATTTGCCGAGTTTGCCGTTTGCGGCTGCTGATCATAGTAAAGGT
>CAIYES010000564.1 GCA_903925275.1 uncultured Bacteroidales bacterium | reverse complement strand
ATCAACTCGGATTTAATAAGAGGGAAAGATATTTTACTTTGGCCAAATTTTATTTCAAAACAATGGAATCGCTATTTTCTTTATTCTGAGATACCTCATAATGATGTAAAATTTCAAGCAACTCCGTTTATTGGCGATGTTGAAGATGAATATTTTCGGATTGTTTTGGATGAAAAGGGTGTTCCGATTTATTTGGCTGAAAGAGGAAGAGCAACCGTAATTCCTAATAAATATAGTAATATTAAAGTACAATTGCATATCAATTCAAATTCAGCTGTTGCTGATAATGCATATAAGTACGAAATATACGAAAGTAATCAGCCATATAAAGGCATTCGGTTTGCCTACAACGGGATCGATTGCGGTTTTGGTATTATTCGATATGATGGTACCGGGAATAATGAAAGTTTACCGAATAATTTGCTTCAATTTCCAAAAAATCTAATTTCAGCAAAATTGGGAGTTGATTTTGGAAGTACAAACTCATCTGTTGCTTACTATTCGGATGGTAACAACGAGGTATGTGACAAAATAATTCTTAAAAACCGAAGAGTTTCATTGCTATCGGAGGATAATAAAAACAATGATGAAAGACCGGCTGTTGAAGATGAAATCTTCTTTTTTCAAAACGATGAAATAACGACCAATTCAATAAAATCGGTGTTAACTGTACACGATCCAAGAAGATTAGTTAATGAAGGTAATATCTCTCCTGATTCATTAGCAAGTCAAGCAGTAAAAGGAGGTTTCCCCTGCTTTGAAAAAAACTTACCAATCGAAAATGCCCAAAACAATCGTTATATTCTTGGCTATCCACGTGTTGGCAAAGCTGAATTGGTGTACAATATGAAATGGTCTAGCCAACCAATTGATAAAAGCCATAAGACCGCATATCTGAGTTCATTACTTCTGCATATATATGCTCAACTATTCATTGAAAACCATGTCCCAAAATCATTAAAATGGTCCTACCCATCATCTATGGGTAAAGATTTACTAACCTCTTATCAAGGCATTTGGGATAATCTTAAAGATATTTCTCCTATCGTAAGTGATGGATCGATAAAAATATACCCGCCATCTGATCTATCTGACATAGGTGATACTACTTCAGGTAACTCATGGGCGAATGTGGAAACTACTACACCCGAAACAAATACTGGATGGGGGAGCAGTAATAATGGAGGGAATAGTTGGGGTAATACGCAAGAACCTGCACAGGAACCTGTTGCAAGTGGATGGGGTGAAATTGGTACTACGAAAAGTAAAACATCTGCAATTGAATTAGAAACCGATACAGGACCAGTGCGTTTCGATTTTAAACAATTAGCAGATGATGAGTCCTTGACAGAAGCATGCGCTGTAGCAAATTATTTAACTAGACCAAAGGGAGGTTACGCAATCAATCCTGGTGAGTTAATATTATGTTTTGATATTGGAGGTAGCACTACTGATATTACTGCATTATGCCAAATGGAAGGAGCTGATGGTGTAAAAGGTAAGGCTATGATCAAGCAAAATTCAATTAGATTCGCTGCTCAGCGTGTTGCGGAAGCCACAAAATTTTCACCAAATTTCAAATCTGTATTATTGAAAATGTGTGAAAGAAAAAAGTTTAAAATTGAAGGTTTAAACGCTGGCAATAATCAATATAAAGAAAATACTGCACCTTACTTCTTCGAACAGGTTGTAGATAGGTTAGAAGCAACAGACTTTGATGACTTTTATCGATTGATTGCTGCTGAGTGTAAGGAAATGATGAGTGTGAATTTGTATGTGACTGGCTTAATTATGTATTATGCCGGGCAATTAACTCATAAACTCAGAACTGAAATTGTAAAATCAGAAGATGCTCCGCCTGCTGTTAAAAATCTTGCGCCACAAATCAAAATCGCGTTTGCAGGAAAAGGAGCAAGAATTTTTGATTGGTTTAGTGCTGTTAATTCAAAAGCAGCTATTGATTACTATACACAAATGTTCTTGAGGGGAATTGGTGGGGAAGCAATAGCACAGAAAACCATTAGGCCAATTTTACTCAATCCTTTAAAGATCATTGATATAAATAGTCAGAAAGCGGATAACAACACTGATGTTAAATATGAAGTTTCAAAGGGATTGGCGATACCAACAAATCAAACAAAAATATTAGTACCTAAAAATAAAAATTCAATTGAAGTTTTAGGTGAAGATAATTTCTGTGTAGTAAGGCCTAACGGAGAGCTTAAATATTTGGATTCAGCGAATTCCATCACACCTGAAATGATGGAATGTTTAGGAGACCAATTCATTTGTTTGCCTCCATCAGGAAAACCCCCTTGCCCAAAATTTATGGACTTTGCTGATTTGTTTTATAAAGTAACATCATCGATGTTTGGTCTTAAAATGAGTCAAACTGATTTCATGACCGGATTTCAGGATATGAATATCGAGAATTTTATTAAAGGTGATACGGAGTATATTGAAGCTCGAAAAAGAAAGAATGAACAAAAAAAGTTTGATTATGTAGCGCCAATCATTATTTTAGAGGGCATGAAGTTTTTCGAAAAACATTTGCTGAAAGCTATTAAAAACTCTT
>CAIYES010000563.1 GCA_903925275.1 uncultured Bacteroidales bacterium | reverse complement strand
TGAAATCTGAAATGTGAAATGTGAAATCTGAAATCCGAAAGAAGCTATAACCTTAAATACATTGCTACGGGGTACTACTCAGACCTGAAGAAAATCAACGCATCACTGGACTATGCAGTCCTTTATTTTAACAACGGGAAGGTTGAAGTTCGGGATAAAAATCTGAAATATGTCCGTTCTTGGTATCAATAATCATAACTCAAACAAATGCCAATGGAAACAAAAGGAAAGAAGTCAATCTTGTCATATATCCCAAGCTTGGCACAAGCCATTTTATGGGTTATCGCATCAACGCTGGTTTTATTCGGGATAGGTGAAGGCGTCGGAAATATTTTAAAGATCAATGAGGAAATTGCTGGTGCGATTCCGTATATCATCTTTGATGTGCTGATTGCCATTGGCTGTTTCTACATCGTCAAATGGAACCCAAAGAGCATCTGGTACGTTCCATTGATATGCAATGCGATTGGCATCATTGCCGCAATCATAGAGCCAACCTTCTGGCAGACCTCATTGTGGATGCTTTATTGTGGGGGATGGGTGTTATCGCTGGTCGCATCAATTCTTGGTTTGCGGGTCGGGAAACGGGCTGGAAAGAAGGGATAGTGGGATCATCAGAGCTGCGATAACAATTCTAACATACCTCCATCAATTTCATCCCCTACGACGGAATACTCACGTCCATCATCGCCTTCCACTATGCACCTGAAGAACTGAAACCCCATCGCATCAAGCAATACTGCTTCAGTTTCAAGCCTGCTCATTATGCTCCGGTTACTACGCTGGCTGGTGGATTTATGTTTTGGGCTTGTTCAAAGAGGACATAAGCCCGTTGCCCAGACGAGCATCGTATCTTTTTCTGGTTTCGGACTCTTTGCTTTTATCGTCAATGAATATTATGGTTCTGCCGCCATCAAGGACTACCGGATATTTGTCTTTGGTTGACCCCGACATTAGTTTTGAATCGGGAACCTTCAACCGTTGCCGTTCCTGCATCATCCTGTACTCCAAAGTGTCCTTTTTCATAATTTGCTTGATTTAATACCGACATAAAATTTCTGGTATTTGACAAGATACGGATAATTTGTATGATCGGGAAGAAATAGTTTTGAATCACGACTTGTGGCTGCTAATTCTATTAAGCCATAGTTTGTTATTGGAGTTGATTCATAAGTATTTCAAATAAATAATAAGGGCGCCTGTAAATTTATATCTTTGTCTGTTCAATGCCCATTAGGATTTAGTATTCAAAAAGTTAGAAACGTAGTAAACATAGCAATTGTGAATAATGAAGTAACTCAGTTAAGGGAAAAAGTGAAAACGCTGGAGCAAGAGGTGCTTTTTTTCAAACGTCAACAAATTGACATTAATCAGGCCAAAGAGTTGTATTTGAAGATATTTGAAGAATTTCCAGCTTTGATCTGGCGTTCACGATTGGATAAACTATGTGATTATTTTGGCACTTTGCCAATCTGAGTGGGTAAATTTACTGAAACTATAGTAACGAACAACATGTATTGATACAAAAAAATAAAATATTTGACATTTTTCCGGGCATCAATCAATTACCTTATTCGCAAAATTACTGGATGACCAAG
>CAIYES010000562.1 GCA_903925275.1 uncultured Bacteroidales bacterium | reverse complement strand
GTCAACTCTGAAGAAGGTTGTTTTATTATCAGTGTATAGTAAAGAAACACTGTCATAATCCGGATTGCAATGTTCGTAAAAAAAGAACCCTAACCCATTATAAAAAAATGTTTCAAGAAGTCCCCACTTCCCGTTTTTTTGAATGGGGTAAAAATTTGATTTTTGTTCTGAAAAATCATTACCGCATTGCAATGTATCAATGATCCGGTCGAAAGTAAATGAACCCGAATTTTCTATACGGGCATAACGAGCCTTATAGCGGTCATAAATTCTCCATCCGTCATGAACTTTAACGAAAAAATATTTAGAAGGTTCACCATTATACGGACAAGGGGTAAAAGGCATGATCGAATCATATTTTAGTGGAACGATAAAGTGCTCGTTCCTATTTATGAGCCCCCATTTTCCATTTTTCTTAATAAAATAAGCACCATCGTAGTATGATTCATCGGATTTGTAATGAACGATTTTATCATAAACAGGCGGAAAGATTGTTTCTCCCCGCTCGCTGTAATACCCTGTTTTGTTATCTTTTTTCACGATGAAAAAAAGCCCTTCAGGCCAGGAGTTATTATTGAACCCAAACACAGGCATAGAATCAAATTTTGGCGGTAAAACTTCCGTAATCATCCCGAAGCCAAAATTTATTAAACCCCATTTGCCATCCAGCATAAATGGATAGTATGGATTGTCGTTGAAAGAATAGTTTACCAGGTAGGATGGTTCTACATGAAGCTTAGTACTGTCAAGAACAAGGCTGTCAAATTTGATAGAGAAAGTTTTCTTTTTAACCAGGTCAACGATCTGCCAGTAATTATTTTTTTTAACAAGACAAAAATAGTCTCTGACGTAACTTATTGGTAAAGCCCTGATTTCCTGATATATTGTAGGCAAGACCAACACGGAGCGGTCATACAATCCCCATTTGCCATTCAGATTCACTTTGATGAATGGAAAGGTTGTATCAGGAAATGCAATCGTATCGTAGACTACCGGAATGTTTTCAATGTTTTCAATGTCGATTATTCCAGATTTATTATTCAGTTTTACCTTTCCCTTCAGATTAAAGAACGGGTATGCCGTGTCATATTTGGCGCTGTCGATCACAACACCCGATAGGCTGTCCTTATAGCCGTATCGTCCATTTTCCTGATAGGGAATGATTACTTGAACGTTAAACTGATGTTTCGTCGTGTCAACCGGTAATGTCTGGCCATGTCCTGCCAGGAAAAATCCCGAAAAAAGAAGAATGAAAGAGATACTTGTCAAGCTGGAAAAATGATTCATGGTCTTGATTTTTATTAGGGGTATTAGAAATGCCACATTGTTTTTCATCTCAAAAATACTTCTTTATTACCAATAAAAGGCAAGCAGGAACATTAAAAAAGAGGCTGTCTCAAAAATCCTGAGACAGCCTCTTCTATATAAATTTCAGCCGGTGGTCTATTTACCGATCACCACACTCATTGAATTCGAGATGCCATCGCCTTCAACTTTTAACCGGTAAACACCTTTTGCCAAACCGGATAGATCGATGTTCTTGTGGAGTTTCCCGTTGAAGTTCACCGCAGATTCGGAATAAACAGTATTTCCAAGTACATTGCAGATGGTAATGTTTATCCTGGAAACAATGCCGGAGGTGATTTCAAGGTTAAACTGGCCATTGTTTGGATTCGGGAAGATTTTTATACCAAGACCGGAGTTTTCACCCATTCCGATTGTTGAATATAAGGTTACGGTTTTTTCCCCAGAAGAGAGGCTTTCGCCGCATTCGTTCGCTGCTTTTACCTTCAGGCTCACCATACCGCGATAGCTGATGTTCCACAATGCAGTGCCTGTCAGGGCAGTGCCGGAAACAGTCCCCGCGGTTTCCGGGGTCATCGACCATGCATAGCTGGTGGCACCGGGAACTTCAATAGTGGTGAAATCAGTTTGTGTTATTTTATTCAGGTTCACACTGTCAACACCTTCGGGTTTTAATGGAGCGGTGGGTGCATCAATCACAGTTATCGGTAAAAGTTCTGAAAACACACCATTTCCGCAATCGTTGACGGCCTGAACTTTTATGCTGAATGTGCCGGTAAATCCGGGAGTCAGGGAGAGTGTTGCCGTTGTACCGGTACCAGCCACAGTTCCTGCAGTTTCCGGTTCAGTAAGCCATGAATAAGTGGTTGCGCCGGTTGCTCCGGTGGTGGTATAAACCTTTCCGGTAATATCTTTGCAGAGAGTGGTTTCACCTTCAGGTTTTGCAGCGGCTCCAGGAATGGCAATGATCATTATGTCCTTCATTAAAATATCGGAACACATTCCGTTTACAGTTGATTGCAGCGACACGGAATAAGTTCCCGGAGCGTTGTAGGTATGGGTTGGATTCTGAACCAATGAAGTATCAGATGATCCTGAACCGGGATCTCCGAATGTCCATTTCCAGTTGCTGATCGCACCGCCATTCGGATTGGTCTGATCGGTGAACTGAAGCGACTGGTCAGCGCAACCCAAAGGCGCCATGAATTCCGTGACCGGCAGGTTGGTAACCTCAATGAATGCAGGTTTGGTCAGGGTAACAGGGTTGGCGCCCTCCTTAGAAACGGTAAGTGATACATTATGGGTGCCGGCTTGATTGTACATGATTCCTGTCGGGTTCTGAACGCTGGATGTTGCCGGTATCCCTCCCTCGAATTCCCATGCCCAGCTGGTAGGTGAACCTGCTGACAAATCACTGTAATCAATAGAAGAGCCTGCGCAAAGGCTGTTTGTGCTGGCAGTAAAATCAGCTGTCATTACCTCCGGAACAACCGGAACAAGGTTGCTGTAGCGGTAAAAATTCTGTTTAGTAACAGTCACCAACATCTGAGAACCTACGGGCATAACAGGTATCGTGAAGGTTACCGGTCCGCTTGCACTGCCATAACCTGTTGCCAGTATTTCATCGTTCAGGGTTAAAGAAATGAAAGCGCTGTCGTTGGCAGTAATAGCGAAGGAGGTTGCCTCGTATTGTATTGCAGTATCATGAACCACGGTAAGCGGTTGGGGAATGTTATAGTAAAGCACCTGAAATGCATCTCCATGCATGTGGAACAACCGGTAAGTAACTAATTTGTCACTTGTATTGTACGGCCATCCGGATAGCTTCAGGAAATACTTCCCGGCGGCGTTTCCAAAGGCGGGTAAAGCCCCTCTCGAAGATGGGGTACCGCCAACAGCGGGCATGAAATCGGGCCACATGTTGTCGTACATTCCCCAAACAAAGGTATCATTGACAAAAGAGTAAGAGACTTCACTCGGACAAACAAGGCCAAGTGCTCCCGAATTATGTCCGTTTTTGAAATAACGGTGAAATTTTTCCTGGAAGCATTCCGAAGGGCAACCGGATGGGTTATGGTAAGCTCCGGTTTCACAATTGATGGAAAATACAAATGTAAGGTCGGTATTTGTAAGTTGGCTGATATTGCTGGTGGTGTAAGCTGGTTCTCCCCAGCCGGTATAATTGCCGTGGTCGCGGTGCTGAAGCATGAAAGCGCCTGAATCGACAGCGGCATTAACCTGAGCAGCAGTGCCGGTATCCCATCCACCCAATGTAGCCGGTGATTGCGGGATATAATTAAGACCGGTAGGACCGAAATAATTTACAACAGTACTTGTGTTGGTTGCACTGGACCAGATTGAACCGGGGGGGCCAATGTATACTTTGTTGATTCGACGCGGATTTTTTCCTTGTACGGTTCTGAAATAACCGCCAACAACTTCGGAGCAAAGCTGAAACCAACGCTCAGTCTGCCATCCCAACGCCGTAATTGGTTTATCATAAAACCGCGGGTTTATTGGCGGGGTTCGTTCATAATTCAGAAATTTGGAAATCATGATCTGCAACTGTGAAGCATCATTGGCCGTAATCCTTGAAAAAACCACATCGGGCATTTCATCACCGGTCACGTCTGCATATTTGTTATCGGAGGCAAAATTGGGGTAACCGTCGGGATGCGTATAAAGATGAGAAATGATGTTTTTGGTGTCATCGGTGCCGTAATCGCCCAATAAAAGACAGGCAACAGGTTTAATCGTCCATGTGTTGTAGGCATTGTTAATGAAGTTCTCAATGGCTGCTACCGTATTGCCGCCAACCTGGGTAAGGGTAAAGACCTTTGTCAGAATCCCCTGCTCGGTACGGAATTTACGGATACTGTCGGCCCAGGATTGAAAAACAGCACCATTGGGAGAAATGATGATATATTCACATTCGTCGGTACGTTTTGATTTGCTTAATGATTGCATGCGGGCATTGTAATCGACAACAGGCAATGAAGCATAATTCATCAGGTTATCCTGTAAAATCGGATCCCACCAGGTGCTGCGGTATGCCTCGTCACCAAATTGGCCGTTTCCGCCGTCAAAGGTAATCTCGACCTTTATATCTTTATAAACCACAAGATCTTTCGTGACCGGATTATATTGGAAAGGCGTTACTCCGAGAATGACAGCATCGACACCGCGGATCTGGCAAATTTCAGAGATTTTTACCGGGGATTCAGGATAAAAAGCATTGGTTGAATAAACCTGGGTGTTGGGGATTCCCACGAGTGGACGATCGTCGTTATCAAGCGGAAGGCTCGGGGCAGGTGCAATTTCAACCTGATGGAATACCTCAGTGCGCTGTGAAATGATATTCACTTTCGGCGTGGCACCTTGCGGAATGGCAATGAATTTGCCATTTCCCGGCAGGTTGGGCATCCCTGCATCGTTGAAGAGGAATGTTCCCGGCAGACTGACGTTTTTCATCGTAATTCCGTTGATTATCTGATCCTCCATTGAGAAAGACGGAACTGAAAAAATGATCTGAACCGAATTGGCCCTCGAATCAACCAGTGTAAAACCGGGTTTTCCGACAACATCGGGGTAATTAAATTGCTGTGCACTCATGTTTATGGCAGCAAATAAAAGTGCAAATAAAAAAAATGTAAATTTTCTCATGTTATTACTGTTAAAGGTTTGAGAAGAAAAAACCCTGACAGGGTCACTGCCATGTCAGGGTTGCAGATGAAGCAAAAATATGAATAATAGTGATATGCGGGAAGGACTTGTTAAAAAAATAACAAAAATTATTTAACCACAATCAACTTTTTTATGACAGAATTATCCTTGGTGTCAATGCGGTAATAATAGATGCCGGATGTATACCCTGTCATATTGAAGGAAACTGCATGATTTCCCGGCAACATGTTATCATAAGAATTTGAAGAAATTTGTTGTCCGAGTGAATTCAGAAGGGTCATTCTCACAATCGAAGGGGTATTTAATACATAAGAGACCGTAACCTGATCGTTACAAGGATTCGGGGACACTGTACATGTGAAAGTGTTGGCAAGTTCCGAGATTCCGGTAGTGGGATTGTCGATCCATATTTTTAAGGCCGGATCACCAAGCACGTTGCAGTCATAGTGGCACCAACGCTGGGCGCCCGGTTCAAATTCGCCGGGAAGGCCAATCCATGGGGCTGATTTGATTTTCGACATGGTATGCGCCGATCCAAGTTCAGCCATGGCTGAATCGGGACTTGGGTTGTACAGCGCGCTGATAAATTCACGGTGTATGTGGGCGGAGGGTCCTTCGGTTGTGCCCTGGTCGAACCATCCATATCTTGAATTGAAAACCCCGCCAACTAAGAAATTTGAAATGGAGACGCAGTTTTCGGCAATACAATCGGATTCATCGAAGGCTCCGCAGATGCAACCGTGGGTGTACATAAGCTGATAATTATGGGCGATACCATTAACCTGTGAGAAATTCTGGTTGGTGATTTGATAGTTTGAAAGACGCATCATGTAATCCCAGTTGGAATGACCTGAATGGTGGATGAACGAGTTGCCTGAATTGATCGCTGCAAATAATTGTGCTACATTCCAGCTATAAATATTAGACGGCGGCGAAATCAGCGTATCATAAAGCCTGGTAATATTATTTTCGGCAGAAGGGATGCCATGGGTGAAATAGCCATTGTCGGTGTGATCGTCTACCAGCAGTTCGAGATAGTCAGACCCCCAGGTCATGGTACCGGCGTCAAGAAATTCAGAGACTAAGAAAGGCTTTTTCATTTCACCCGGTACCGGGCTGCCCTGGTATGATACTGATTTGTGTACCATGTTGGCCTGTTCCTGTGCATTGCTGAACGACATCCGGCCTACCGACAACTCCGGCAGCAGGTCGTCTTCACCGGGTTCGCCCCACTTATCGTCGCCATTGCTATTCCAGTTACCATCCAAAGCAGAATAATAAATATCAGCCGGTATACCGTAATCTTCATATGGGGTTGAACCGGACATCACATAACAATAAAGTCCCCTGTAACGCACATGTTCAACATCTCCGCCAAGAACAACCTGTTCAATTCCATTGGTCTGGTATTCGTTGATGATATAATTGCGCATCTTATCCTGTAAATCCAGGCCACCCGTGCCGGCATCGATCGATTCGGTCGTTGCAATCTGGGAGGTTACTCCCCTTGCGTTGTAATAATTCACAAGATCCTGAAACCCGCCCTGAAACTGGTTCGGTGTGATAATAAGGATCTGGTAGCTCGTTTTCAAAGCGTTTTTTACGGGATACCGGCTCATCATCTCCGGGTTCTGGGCGAAGAGGCGAACCCGCTTCAGTGCATTCGGTGATAATGTAAGATTTTTCAGTGCAAGTTCAGCAGCAGCATCCGGTTGGGTGGTGATGTGCACGGTTACCTTACGGTAATAAGAAACAATTTTTCCGGCCGGATTATAAATCACCGGTGTAAATGTCGACAGCGCAAAGGCATAGCCATTCAGATATGAATTAATGAGATGGCCGGTTGGTACGGCCGGATAGTTGGCAACAGAACGGTACACCGCCTCTTTTTTGATAAATTCTCCGGAGGAACCTTTCGAAATTGGCCGCATTGCCTGTTGAGGAAAGAGATCAAATGTACCCGGGATGGAGGTAAGGTCTTCGCCGGTAATCTGGATGGCGATTGCTTTTTCTCCCGGGGGGAGCATTACAGCCACCTGATGGTAGGGCAGCATGGGTTCTCCAATGAGTCCTGCAAGCATGGTATGGTCGAGGGTTACAGACTGATGCTGTCCATTCTGTACGACATTGAATTGAGAAAAGGTGAACACTTTTTCAACGTTGCCTGCCATAAGACTAATGACCAGGAAACATGAGGCGAAGAATGTAATAACTTTTTTCATGATTTTGTTTTTCTTAAGGACAAATGTACGGAAAATATAGTTGCCTGCCAGGATGAACATAAAGAAGCCGTTCCATTTCAACGGAACGGCTTCTTCCTCAAATTGAGCTTTATTAATTAATGATGACTTTTTTCACTGTTTTATTTCCTTCCTGCTCAACAACAACAAAATAGATTCCTTTTGCAACGGTGCTGAGGTCGATTTTTTTGGTTAACCTGTTGATGAATGAAATTCCGGTTTCCTGATATACGGGAACATTGATGGCATTGATAACTGACACGTTAACGGTAATGGCTTTCCCACTGTAAACATCGAGTGTAAAGATGCCATTGCTGGGATTTGGAGAGACTTTGGATACAATGACGGTCTGGTTTTCCTGGATTCCGACCGGGTAACTGACTTGCATATAGGCCGTTTTTGTGAGGGTATCAATCTGGCCGCCTCTGTTCACAATCAGCGAAACATCATAAGTTCCCTGATCGGCATATGATACAACGGGATTTTTATCCGTAGAAGTATTTGGTGTACCGCCCGGGAAAAGCCATTCATAAGTTTCCGGAACCCCGATATAGCCACCGCTGGTGGAGTTGGTGAAAACAACAGGTGTGTTGATCAGGATGCTGGTGGAAGGGGCAGAAAAATCAGGAGTAAGGTCGATGGCACCTTGTTTTATCGTCTGAATAACCTTGTATGCTTTTATTGGATATCCACTGGTGGTTCCGGTCTGGTTTCCCTGGCCGGCGTCCTTATCCTGGAGTGCAGCAATAAATTCACAATCTTCTATTGGCCAGGCAGCATCCATAGTGAAATTCAGCGTTACGGTTTGCACATCTCCGGATGTAAAATCAACAGCTACTCCGTTTTGATCAGGAGACATCAGTCTGTTTACGTGTTCCAGATGAGTTTGACCTTCCCAGTTATATGTAATATTCGATTGAGTAACGAAGAAATAAAGAATGTTACTCGTAGACGGGATTACATCGGTTTTAGTTAAAGTAACAACAGCCGTGTAACTTAAACCGGTATGGCTGACAGCCATTGTCATTGCTACAGGTGAGGTAAGTGCAATCAAATAATTGTAAAAAGGCAAATAAGATGTATACATGGAAGATGTATGACTTCCGCCACAATACATTTTCAAGCCATCAAAACCTACTGATGGATACGCTTGAACAGCATACATTGAGTTCCGGGCCAGGGAATAAACGTTTTTGAAAGGATCGGAGCCGCCAAAATTGCTGTGTTCTGCGATTACCGCAACAAGTTTCCCATTAGTTAGGAGGTCGTCCATTCCCATAGCCCCTCCAGGACAATAAGTACACAAGGTACTTGTGAAATCTTCCGCAAGCACCATCTGGCGCGGAACTGGTTGAGCAACAACCATGATCGTTGCAACCAGAAATAATAAAGAAAGTACAATTTTTTTCATAGATTGGATTTTTAGTTTTACTTGTGAATAATATTCCTTTTCGCAAAATTAATTAAAAAACATAGTCAAATGCAAATTTTCATAAATTTATTGTTAGGGAATAATTTTTTTTTCAATTGTTATAGACCGTTTCAATGGTCGAGTTTCGCCAATGCATATGCATAGGCTCCAATGGAAACCGCTTTTGAAGTACCAAGACGGGAAACACCCACGCCAATTTTCTTGTTAGGGTCGAAACTAACGGTATTGCTTGAGAAAGGAACCGGAATTTCTATCGAAGTTGAAGTAAGGAACGACCGTAGTTCATTTGCATCCTCAAGGTTGTATGCAACCACCTCCATGCGTTCAAGGGGCAGGCCCGACATGGTATCGAAGGGATAATTCATCTCTTCGATTAATTTCGGCAGGAAAATGGGGTATGCACCTGATAAACCACCTCCGATCACTACCAGTCCGTCGAGGAGAGTGATGGCATTGGCCAGGGCATCGGCAGCATCGCGTGCAAAGGCTTCAAAGGCATGGAGCGCTGCATCCTGGTCTCCTTTTGCCCTTCCCATTCCGATTTCAAAAATATCTCTTGGTTCGGGACATGAAGCGATGTTCAGGCCGGTATTGTTGGCATATTCGCGTTTGATGCCTCGAATGCTGACGCTCTCCTCGGTATCCCAGTTTTTAAATGTACGGTTTCGCATGCGGTTGATCTCTCCGCCAGAGCAATTGTCGCCCAGAAGCATGCCGTCGCGGGTTACAATACCTCCCCCGAAACCAGTGCCGAAAGTAACTCCGAAAAGATTTTTATACCGTTTCGGATTTCCGGCCTCTTCAAGCTTTTTATTGATTTCCGGAAGCAGCCCGGAGATGGCTTCTCCGTATGCAAAAAGATCACCATCGTTGTTGATGAACACAGGGATGCCGAATTTTTCCTGCAACATGGGGCCCAGCGCCACCCCGCCCCTGAAGAATGGCAGGTTTTGCAAATCCCCGATAATCCCGTTCTCAAAATCAGCCGGACCGGGAAATGCAAAACTGATGGCTACCGGTTTTGGCAACAGTTTCGACTGAACCTGATTAAACCCATCGATGATTTTATTTAAAACCCCTTCGAGGTTATCGTCTTTTGCCGACAGGGTGATGGGTTCAAGAATTTCCTGTTCAGCCTGAACAGCGTTAAAAACGAAGTTGGTGCCCCCGGCATCAAGGGTCATCACTACACGGATGTCATTTTTGTAAGTCATTACTAGGCAATTAAAAATTAATCATACAAATTACGAAAACAAAACGCAAAGATCAAAACAAAAATTTCAAAATTTCGCTATTTCACTATTTCACTATTTCACCATTTCACCATTTCACCATTTCACCATTTCACCATTTCTCAATGCGCCTCCAGCCAGTTATTCCCTGTATTCATCTCCACCAGCACAGGAACATCCAGGCGGATGGCGTTTTGCATGCCTTCCATGACGAGTGGTTTGATCGTTTCAATTTCATTTTTATGAACGTCGAAAACCAATTCATCATGCACCTGAAGGATCATCCGGGATTTCAATTGCCGGTGCTGCATCTCCCTGAAGATATTGATCATGGCAATTTTTATCATGTCGGCAGCGGTTCCCTGGATGGGCGCATTAATAGCATTGCGTTCGGCAAAACTGCGGATCGTGGCATTCCCCGATGTGATGTCGTGCAGGTAGCGGCGACGCTTCATCATGGTTTCCACATAGCCGTTCCGGCGTGCTGACTGAATGGTACTGTCCATGTAAACTTTTATGCCCGGGTATTTCACAAAATACTGGTTGATTATCTCAGCGGCTTCTTTCCGCGCGATGTTGAGCCGCTCAGCCAGGCCAAAGGCAGAAATTCCATAGATGATCCCGAAATTGACCATTTTTGCATTACGCCGCATCTCCTTCGTCACCTCATCGAGACCAACATTATATACCTTGGCGGCTGTAGCGGAATGAATATCAAGTCCCAGTGTGAAATCTTCCATCATTCCAGCATCCTGGCTCAGGTGAGCTATTATTCGCAATTCGATCTGGGAATAGTCGGATGAAAGCAGCAAATAATTTTCATTCCGTGGTACAAAAGCTTTTCTGATTTCGCGGCCTTTTTCCGTTCTCACAGGTATATTCTGAAGGTTCGGATTGTTGGAACTCAGGCGGCCTGTAGCTGCAACGGCCTGGTTATAGGAAGTATGCACCCTTCCATCGCGCGGATTGATCAGGGTGGGCAGCACATCCACATAGGTTGATTTTAACTTTGTAAGCGACCGGTACTCAAGAATTTTGTTGACAATGGGATGTTTGTGTTCTAATTTCGAAAGTATATCCTCACTGGTACTGTATTGTTTGGTCTTTGTCATTTTCGGATTTTCAACGATCCGTAATTTTTCATACAGTATTTCACCAAGTTGTTTTGGCGATGAAACATTGAAGGTGGTTCCAGCTTCCGTGTGAATAGCGCTTTCAAGGATTTGGATCTCCTTTTCAAGTTCTGATGAAAATTCATTCAGCGAAACCGGGTCGATCCTGACCCCTTCGGCCTCCATGGATGCCAGCACAGGGATCAGCGGTATCTCAATGTTGTCAAACAGTCCGCGGGTATCAGTTTCCTCGAGCATGGGCTCGAAAACATGTTTCAACCGGAAAGTAATATCGGCATCCTCTGCAGCATATTCCTTCACTGTTTCAATATCGACCGTACGCATGCTGAGTTGGTTCAGCCCTTTTTTTCCGATCAGGGTCTCAATGGATACAGGTTTATAATTCAGGTAGGTTTCGGCCAGGAGATCCATTCCATGCCGCATATCAGGCTGAATGAGATAATGTGCCATCATGGTGTCGAACAGCGGCCCTTTTACAACCACGTCGTACCATCGTAAGATCGAAATATCAAACTTCAGATTCTGACCGATTTTCTGGATATTTTCATTTTCCAAGGCAGGTTTAAACCCTGTGACGATAAAAAGTGCATCGTTGTAATTTTCAGGAAGCGGAACATAATATGCCTCATGCGGTTGCCAGGAAAACGACATTCCGACAAGTTCCGCTGTGTTTGGATTTACACCGGTAGTTTCAGTATCGAAACAAAATGAAGTTTGTTTTTCAAGGTTTGCTATGAGGTCAGCATGTTTTTCTTTAGTATCAGCAAGGATATATCGGTGGGGTGAGGATGAAATGTCCTGGATTTCGGATTCCGGATTCCGGATTTCGGAATTCAGATTTCGGATTTCAGATTTCAGATTTCGGATTTCGGATTCCGGATTTCGGATTTCAGATTTCAGATTTGGGATTTCAGATTTCAGATTTCGGATTTCAGATTTCGGAATTGGAATTTCAGTTTGAAAAGAATCGGCCGAATTGGAAAACAGATCATGTTGTGAACCAGGTACTTGAGTTGTATTTCCGGAATCGGATTTTGAAGTTTGAACTTCCTGATTTTCCTGATCCTTCATCGACAGCCAGGTAAAAACGCGCTGTCCGAAAGTACGGAATTCAAGTTCGTCGAAGAGTTTTTTCAACCTGGCTTCATCGGGATGATCCATGATCAGTTTGGTTTCGTCGAATTCAACCGGAACATCGAGAATGATGGTGGCAAGTTGCTTCGACATCAGCGCCTGATCCTTGAATTCAATCACCTTTTGGCGTAATTTTTCATTAACGATTTTATCTGCATTGGCAATGAGATTTTCTACTGAATCAAATTCTGCCAGGAGTTTTTTCGCAGTCACCTCTCCGACCCCCGGAATCCCCGGGATGTTGTCGGAGGCATCACCCCATAGTCCCAGTATGTCAATTACTTGTTCAGGCCGGCTGATGCTGAATTTTTCACAAACTTCCTTCACGCCGAGGATCTCGATATCACTGCCGAATTTTCCGGGTTTGTAAATGAATGTTTTATCGCTTACCAATTGTCCGAAATCTTTATCGGAAGTCATCATATAGGTAATAAACCCATTTTTTTCGGCCTGTTTGGCCAGGGTTCCGATCACATCGTCGGCTTCATACCCGTCGACAAACAAAACCGGGATGTTGAATCCTTCAATCAACTCATGAATGTAAGGAAGCGATTTGATGATATCTTCAGGTGTTTCCTGGCGATGTGCCTTATAGGCTTCAAATCCGACTTTACGCACCGTGGGTGCCATGGTATCAAAAGCCACCCCGATGTGTGTGGGTTTCTCGTTTTTCAAAAGATCAAGCAAAACGTTGGCAAAACCAAAGATGGCGGAGGTATTAACTCCTTTCGAACTCATCCGGGGATTTTTATTAAAGGCAAAATAAGCCCGGTAGATCAGCGCCATGGCGTCAAGAAGGAATAGTTTCTTCGTCGGGTTCTGCATATTAAAAGGTAGGTTCATACTGGAAAAAGTAAACAGATCGGTTTATGTCGTTCTCCTTGCCTGTGATCATCATGCACATTTTTACGGCATAAAAACGTTTCGGTCATGAGTGCATAAAATTAGCTTAATTTTACCTTTATTTGAAAAATGATCCAACTTTAGTTAAAACTTTGTAATTTTGATTAAAACTTATACGCCATGAAACAGTACCTGATTAAAAAAGGAAACCATTATTGCTCCATGAGTATTTTTGAAAGACTCGGAGACATTGGCTGGAAATTAAAGAAATATTCCGTAAGGTTTGTTTTGCAAAGCTCATGCTGGTGGGCTCCTCCGCGGAACAACGACGACAATGACCTGAATAAACTTACCGGCATTGCCTATGGGCTTAGTGTCCATAGCAACTCGGTAAGATTAACATGGGCCCCCGATTTTACTGTCAATGGGAAAATAAAAATTTATGGTTATACCTATGATCAAAAAGCGGCAGACCCCAAATTTACCTACCAGTATATCACCTCTGTTCAGGTAGGACAATCCTGTACCGGATGTATTGAAGTTCAGGGAAACAAATATGCCATCACGGTCAACGGGGTTACTGTACTGATGGATAATCTGCATCCCGACCCCAATCTTTGTTTCCGGCTCTATCCTTATTTTGGCGGGAATAACACCGCTCCACAGGATATGATTATCGAAATCGAAGCGACTGTTTGACAAATATTCGATTATGAGTGACTTTTCTATTTTTATTGTTGAGGACGACCCTATTTTCGGTAAGATCCTTGAGCACCATCTGTCGCTCAACCCCGATTATGATGTGCAACTGTTTTCCAACGGACAGGATCTGCTGAAGAACCTTTACCGGAACCCCTCAGTCATCACACTTGATTATTCATTGCCTGACCTTACCGGCAGTGATATCCTCAAGCGGATCAAGCAATACAATCCTGACATCCAGGTAATAATTGTTTCGGGACAGGAAGATGTTGCTACTGCAGTGAAACTGCTCAAAGAGGGAGCCTATGATTATCTTACAAAGGAAGAAAATACAAGACAAAGGCTATGGAATGTCATCCTCAAGATCAGGGAACATTTTAATTTTCAGAAGCAGATAGAGATCTTGCAGGAGGAGGTAGGGCGGAAATTTGAATTCGACAAGACCATCCTCGGGCAGAACCCGGCAGTCATCAAATTGCATTCGCTGATTGAAAGGGCATCCCGGTCAGCCATCACTGTGTCTATTACCGGGGAAACCGGAACAGGAAAGGAACTTGTTGCCAAAGCTGTCCATTATGCATCGTCGCGACGCAAGAAGCCATTTGTTGCAGTGAACATGGCAGCCATTCCGAAGGATCTGCTGGAAAGCGAACTTTTCGGCTATGAAAAGGGGGCATTTACCGGGGCGATGGCACGCAAAACAGGGAAATTCGAAGAGGCTGACGGTGGGACGCTTTTCCTGGATGAGATCAGTGAAATGGAGGTGCAGATGCAGTCGAAGCTACTCCGTGCATTGCAGGAAAGGGAAGTGACCAGGATCGGGGGAAAGGAACTCGTAAAGTTCGACATCCGTGTCATTACCGCAACAAACAAGGACCTTGCCGAAGAGGTGAGAAAAGGGACCTTCCGTGAAGATTTGTATTATCGGCTTCTTGGCCTTCCCATCCCGCTGCCTCCTCTGCGGGAGAGAGGAAATGATATCCTTTTGCTTGCAAAACATTTCTCGGATGTGTTCTGCGCTGAAAACAAATTGAAGAAACTTACATTTTCAGAAGGGCTGAAAGAAAAACTCCTGGCTTATTCCTACCCGGGAAATGTCAGAGAACTCAAAGCAGTGGTCGAAGTTGCCGCGGTGATGGCCGAAGGTGACGTACTCCAGTCAAGTGATATCACCTTTCCTGTGATTAACAATACCGGCTTTTATTTTGAAGAGGAGATATCGCTGGATGATTATTGTGCCCGGATCATCAGCATGTACCTGAACAAGTACAAGGACATTGCCATTGTTTCGCAGAAACTGAAAATTGGTAAATCGACGATCTATCGAATGAAACAGGAGAACCGGTTATAATCCTTTCTATTGATATAATTTTTTTCAGGCTCACTTTTATTTTCTAAAAACGGGAAAACTATCCCGATATGAGAAAGTTCATTAATTTGGTATTTTTTAATTCACTCATTATCAATACAATAATATTTTTCAATAAAAATGGCATAATGTGTGCACATGGTTTTTCATAAACAAAGAAACATATATGAAAACAAAAATAAACACCATCATTTTTATTCTGACACTTTTGATCATTGTCCTGATCATTCCCTCCTGCAGGAAAGCAGCAACTCCCGACGTACAGCAAAGTACTTCTATTACTGACATGCATGTCCCTTCCGGTTTTTTATTTAAAACCATAACGGATGTGGGAATCAATATTCGCACCCTCGATAACATGGGCAATCCAATATCGAATATAAGGGTAGGTATATACAATGACTATCCGGAAATGGGAGGCAAGTGCTTCGTTTCGGGGGTTACCGATGCTAATGGATTTTATACGCTTGATTATATTTTTCCGGCTCATCTTGATTCGGTTGTTGTGGCCACTACGGCCATTGGCTTTGCCAATGCTCAGAAATTCAGTATCAGGAATGGTTCCCTCTCCTGCCAGTTGGGCGGAAAACATCCGGTAGTTAACCTGAAAGATGGCGGCATCTTCAAATCGACGCTGAACAATGTCTATCCGATGGGAACCTACAAATCAAACGGTGTTCCCAACTACCTTACGCAAACAAACGATCCAATCGATGCATCAATGCTTGCAGATATCAATGCCACCTTGCCGGAATACTTAAACCTGACAACCTCGCATCCACAGTATTTTGCTGCTGCCAATGTGCAGAACCTGATCGTTGAAGAACCTTCGGATGTGTGGGTTACATTTGTCCATGAAGGGGCAGGATACTGTAATGTTCTGGGATATTACAGATACGCTACCGGCAGTCCGCCTGCCAACCCTGCCGCCATCGATTCGATCCACGTGATCTTTCCAAACGTTTCATTTGCCGGCAGTGGCGGCGGACTTGCTTCAGGCAACCGGGTACATCTGGGTGTTTTCCCTGCAGGAACTACCATCGGCTGGACGCTTATCGCCAATGGGTGGAGCAATGGAACAATCACAAACGGTATCGGCTTACTTTATTCCAATAAAAACCTTAACCCTGAAAGCAACCCAGATAAGAAACAACATACGATTCTGTGTAACGATATAGGCCGGGGCAAATTTTTGCTCGGTTTTGAAGATATGCGCAGGGATGGAGGGTCGGATAATGATTTTAATGATGCGGTATTTTATGTGACTGCAAATCCAATCCAGGGCATCCAGACCACGAATATCCCTCTGCCGAACTATACGCAGACAGATACTGACAATGACGGCATATCCAATAATTTCGACGATTATCCCACCGATCCGACGAAGGCATTCAACAATTTCTATCCGGCTGAAGGCACCTTGGGGACACTCGCATTTGAAGACCTGTGGCCAAGCCAGGGAGATTATGACATGAATGACATGGTTATCGATTACAGTTTCAACCAGATCACAAATGGACAGAATAAGGTAGTGCAAATCAAAGCCACAATCATCCTCAAAGCCATCGGGGCCTCATTACACAGCGGATTTGGCATTCAGTTACCGGTTAGTCCATCGCTGATCAGCAGCGTGACAGGAATGGATATCGAAGAGAATTACATTGTTCAGAACACCAATGGTACCGAAGCCGGACAGTCAAAAGCCACGATCATCGCCTTCGACAATGGCTTTAACCTTTTAAAATATCCGGGCGATGGTGGCATCGGTGTGAATACGACCCCCGGAGGTATCTATGTCGAACCCGATACCCTGCATATCCTAGTAAACCTGACGACCCCAACAAGTCTGTCGATCATGGGTGTGCCGCCTTACAACCCATTCCTCATCTCAAATATGGAAAGGGGAAAAGAAATCCATATGATTAACAATCCACCTACCGACCTTGCCAACATGTCATATTTCGGAACCAAAGGTGATGACAGCCAGATTAACGCCGGTCGTTACTATGTAACAAAAAACAACCTGCCCTGGGTACTTGACATCTCCGATAACTATGAATATCCTACGGAGAAAAATCAAATCACCAAGGTGTATCTTAAGTTCGTTCCATGGGTTGAATCAAATGGCCAGACCTACTATAACTGGTACAAGGCTAATCCGGGATACCGTGATGCCGCCTTTATCTATGCTCCCTGATCTTTTTCTGGTTGTGTTTTTTGTGTTGAAGCCGCTCCGCTTGGAGCGGCTTTTTAATATTATATGACCTCTCCCCCTGCCCCCCTCCCCTTCAAGGGGAGGGGATGGGGTGGGGTCATTTGGGTTAATTCCCGCTGCTAGCAGCGGATTATAAAATAGAATTCAATTGATACCTCGCTGCTCTGAAGCGAGGTGATTCATTTTAAATCAACCTGCCTGCTTTAACAACAAGGTGTTTATATCTTCCGTTATTGGTATGCTGTTATCCGCAATTCTTACCTTACATTTGAAAGATATAACCTCTGCCTCATGGTAAAAACAAACCTCAAAGCGAAGAAGATATTTGTGCTCGACACATCGGTAATTCTATACAACCACAATGCAATCTGTAGTTTTGATGATAACGATGTGGCTATTCCGATCACCGTGCTTGAAGAGCTCGATAATTTTAAAAAGGGCAATGATAACATCAATTTTGAGGCACGTGAATTCATCCGGATCATCGACCGGTTATCAAATAAGGCAACCCTGACAAGGTGGATCTCCCTGGGAATGCCAAAAGGAGGGAAGTTCAAAGTTGTGATGAATGAGCAGAGTGAACTCGACGCCGTTAAGGTGTTTGGAGAAAACAAGCCGGATCACCGGATTCTGAATGCAGCACTGGTAATGATGGCAGAAAACCCCTTGAAAAAGGTGATCCTTGTTTCCAAAGACGTGAACCTGCGTTTGAAGGCGAAATCACTCAATATCCCTGCAGAGGATTTCGAAACAGGGAAGATTAAGGATGTCGATGGCTTGTATTCCGGGAAATCACTTGTCGAAGGGCTCGATAAAACCATTATCGACATAATATATGAGGCCGGTTGGTGCCTCCCCGAAGACATCGGTATCAAAAACCCCATCCCGAACCACTATTTTATCCTTAAAAATGGTAAAACGTCAGTCCTTGCGTTCTATAACCCCATCAGTGAGCGTATCGAGAAGATCGAAAAACAAGCGTGTTATAAAATAAACCCCCGCAATGCCGAACAGGTATTTGCACTTCATGCAATCCTCAACGCCAATGTAAAACTGGTAACCCTCCAGGGCATTGCCGGTACCGGAAAAACACTCCTTGCCCTGGCTGGGGCACTTGAACAAAAGCGTAATTTCAAACAGATTTTTCTGGCAAGGCCCATCGTCCCTTTAAGCAATAAAGATATTGGTTATCTGCCCGGTGACATCAAGTCAAAATTAGATCCTTACATGCAGCCACTGTGGGATAACCTGAAATTTATCCAGAGCCAGTATAGTGAAAAAGACAAGGAATACAAAGTGCTTACCGACGCGGTGGAAAACGAAAAACTGGTGATTACCCCCCTGACTTATATCCGGGGACGAAGTATTTCGAATGTTTGTTTTATTGTGGATGAAGCACAGAACCTTACTCCTCACGAAGTTAAAACCATCATTACACGCGCCGGGGAAAATACCAAGATCATTTTTACGGGAGATATTTATCAGATAGATACACCTTACCTCGATGCGCAATCGAACGGACTTTCAATGCTGATTGACAAAGTGAAAAAACACGACATCTATGCCCATGTGCGGCTTGAGAAAGGTGAAAGATCGGAGTTGGCAAACCTTGCCAATGAGTTGTTGTAACCCCGTCAACGCCCAACTCAATCACTCCGGCATTGCAGGGGCAGGAGGCGGGTGGCTATTTCTCTTCGAAAATAACCGTCAATAATGTTTGTCCCACGGCCTTGAGGGTATTTTTGTCAATTTTATCAAAGGTATCGCCGGTGGTATGCCAGTATGGATAAAAACCGGTTTCACTGTTTTTATCAAGATGGATTATATCGATGGTAGGGATATTCCTGATTTTGTTGAGGGGAACATGATCATCGGTGATGTATCCGCCCTGCTCAAAGAGAAAAAAAGAGGAATAGCCAATCCGGTTGGCCGCAGCCCAAACCGATTTTACGATGTCGGAAGCATACTCCATGGAAAGTCCTTCCATCAGAAACGTTGCGTTTTTGGCGCCGACCATATCAAGCAGGATTCCGTATCTGGCAAAGTAGTCGGTTTTATGCGGATTGTTGGCCCAATATTGTGCTCCCTGCCCCCAGTATTGATCGGAATTCTTTATTGTAATATCCTGCGGTGGACCATAATCTTCAACGTCGAATAGAAGGATATCGACACCAACTGAAGGACTAGCCAGGCTCAATTGCCTCGCAACTTCCAGCAACACACTCACACCGCTGGCTCCGTCGTTGGCAGCATCAACAGGCTTTTTACGGTTTTTTGGATCGGGGTCGTGGTCGGCACAGGGCCGTGAATCCCAATGGGCACAGAGTAGAATACGGTTGTTGGTTCCTGGTTTCCAGCTTGCGATAATATTCTGAAAATTCAGCGGCGTTCCGTTATAAGCAAGTATTTTCCCCTTTTGAACAATGACATTTTCAGAATATCCTTTAAGTTTACCGGTTAGGTAGGATGCACATTTTTCATGGGCTGGGGTATTGGGCACCCTGGGCCCAAATGAAAGTTGTACACGAGCTGATTCGTAAGCGGAGTCTTCATTGAATGCAGGAACAGCCACAGCTGTTTTAACTGCGGTTGAATCCTCCTGAACAGTTTTCTGCTTAATCGGCTGGTTGCAACTTCCGGCAAGGAGAGCTATCGCGATAAGGAGTGTAAAGTATTTCATAGGTTAGTGTGTGTTAGGCAGTAGGCAATAGGCAGTAAGTGTTAAGTGTTAAGTGTTAAGTGTTAAGTGTTAAGTGTTAAGTGTTAAGTCATTACCCCGTACTTTCATTATTTATTTCCTGCATTTCCCTGCATTAATTGCATTATTTGCATTGCTTGCATTGTTTGCATTAAAAAATTGAAGCGTTTTCCCCAAATTTCCCGCTAAATAAAATTTCAGAAAGTTCTTTTCGTGTCCGTTCCTGAACTTCACGCTGGTTCAATTTTTCAGGCAGTGTTTCGGGATTCCCGATATAACCGACAGCAATTACCGTAAGTACTCCGAAATTTTCCGGGATTTCAAATAATTCGCGGGATATATCTGCAGAAAACCCGCCCATCTGGTGCACATGAAGTCCCTGATGCATGGCTTCCAGGCTCAAATGAGCGATTGATTGCCCAACATCATATTGAAAAAAGGGACTGATACCGCCATCCCATGAAGATATTTTGTTGCCACAAGCGAGAATCAGTACCGGAACATTCTGGTTCCAAATCTGGTTACCTGGATCTAAGACGGAAAATATTTTTTGCCATGTGGCATCAGGATTCACCCCCAGGATGTATCGCCAGGGTTGTTCGTTGCCACCTGAAGCCGACCAGCGTGCAGCCTCAAACAGGCTGATCAGTTTATTTTGTTCAACCGGCTTGGCAAGAAACGCCCGCGGGCTCCATCGGTTTTTTGCCAGATCGTTTATCGGATATGCTGTTGTAGCCTCTTTTTTCATGTTTTCCAGGTTAGCCTTCTTCTCCAGCAATTCCCATGTCATGAGCGGAGCAGAGGTAGGGTGTTAAAGCTTGATTTTCTTATATTTTTTCTGGACAAAAACCACTAAAGCCGTGATAAGTAAAAGTCCGCCGAGGTAGGTAAGTATTCTTGCAATATAATCGCCATGTTCAACATAAAAAGTGATCCGGTCATTGGCATTCAGCGTTCCTTTGATCACGGCAGGCACCCAGTAGGCTGTTTCCTGCAAAGCGTCGCCCTTTTGGTCGATAAAGGCCGAGATCCCGGTGTTGGCCGACCGGGCAATGCTCCGGCGTGTCTCAATAGCCCGGAGATGTGCAAAGTCATAGTGTTGCCTGTGACCGGCGGTATTGCCCCACCAGCCGTCGTTGGTTATGATGATCATGATTTGTGCACCATTTCTTACAAACTGGGCGAAAAATTCCCCAAAAATCGACTCATAGCATATGGCCGGGCCAACTTTCACAGCTTTCACCGTGGTATAAACTTTCCGGATTGAATCCATCCCAAGACTGCCAACGGTTCCACCAAGGTCGATGGCGAAGTTTTCAAGCCACTTGAAACCTTTGAATGATGGCAGTATCTCTACACCAGGGGTGAGTTTCGATTTATGATACAACTGCAGCGAATCACGCGAGTTGAACATGATGGCTGTATTGTAAGCGTTGTAATGACCACCGGTATCGGTGAATTTGCGGGCGGTACGCGGCAATCGTTCATCCTGACGAAACTGGTAAAAGGTCGATCCGCCAATCAGCATATTCAGGTTTGGATAATGAACATTAATCTCTTTCAACAACCTGATACTGGGAAAGGATGGCAAATCATTTTCCCACATGTTTTCCTGGATGGCCGATTCGGGAGCCACCAGAAAATTGGTATTGCTGTCGAGTTTTGAATTTGCAAGGTCCATGATCTTCCCAATCACCACGGGAGGTGGTAATGCGTACTGCTCCGAATATGGATCGATATTCGGCTGTACAACCACAAAAGTCACCGGATGGGACTGTTCCTTGTAGGTGGTGTAGATAGTGTATGATAAAATGATGGGGGCAATGATCCAGAGAAAAAGAAATAGTGAAATGGTGAAATGGTGAAATGGTGAAAAATTGGGCTTTTTTGCCTTTTGCAGGATTAATGCGTCAAATATGGTGAATGCCAAAATATTACCCACCAGCACCCACAGCGTTCCCCCCAAAGCACCGGTGTACTCATACCACTGCACCCAGTTGTAGTATGCTGCAAACCCGTTGCCAAGGTTGAGCCAGGGCCAGTTCAGATCCCAGTTGAGATGCAGGTATTCCAAGGCAATCCAGTAGCACACCAAGCCAAGAAATGAAACAAACCTGTACCGGAGATATTTTTTCGACCAGTGAAACAACTGGAAGATGATGGACATAAACAGTGCATTCAGCACGATGGCCATGACGGCGCCGATCAGGGTGGAATTTGCGATCCACCAGGTAGTCAGCAGGTTCCAGATGAAAAAACCGGGATATGTGTAAATCAGCACACTGAATCTGACAAATTTTTTGGGATGGCGGCTTATATAATCATCAACGGCCAGCAATGGCACCAGTCCGATGAAAAGCAGACCGGGAAATCCCCGCTCAGGCCAGGCCAGTGAAAGGATCACACCGCTGAGGAGGCTTAACAGGATCAGATGAAATTTCCGGAATTTCAAAACCAAAGAATATTTAATGAAACGCAAATGTAAGAAATTTCTGGTCACACCACTGGCAGGATCAAGGTCGTTGAAGAAGTTATCCAGGTCAAGTATGACAACGGCTACTGGTGCGGGTTTGTAACTACCTTGTGAACGATGAACATGGAAAACGGGTCTTCCTGATTTTTTATTAATATTCATTATCTTTGCATAATTGTACTATATGTCACCGACAATACTGTTTACCGGCAGATATCGTTTTTTCTTTAATAGTCGTGAAGAAAAACGCAGGCTTGTGCATGTTTCGACAACTGAAGGTACGGCGAAAATATGGCTCGAGCCTGTAGTCGCCTAAACTGATTCCTATAATCTTACGTCGGGTGAATTGACTGAAATAATCAGAATTGTGGAGGAAAACAAAAATGGATTTATCACAAAATGGAATTTACATTTCGGAATATAGTGTAACGAACATTTCTGATTTAGGTTTCTGGGTCCTCGCAGACGACAAAGAATATTTTATCCCATTCGAGGAATACCCGGGGTTTAAAGATGCATCTGTCAAACAAATTTTCAGTTTCAGGTTTATACCGCCTGCACAACTCCGCTGGGAAAGTTTAGATATTGACATCGAACTTCAGGCACTTTCTCAACCGGAATCATTTCCGCTGGTTTTCAGATAGGAAATTTGCGGCCTCGTTTCCTGATTGCTACCGGGATTACTACTTTAGTATTGATTTTCAGGATACCGCACCATGACAATTTTCCTCACCTCACGGTAAAGTATCTCCCTAAGCTTGTCAATATTTTGTTTTGACGTAGCTGAAATGAACAGCGACGGCAGGTTTTCATATGCCATCCATGTTTTTTCAAGATCCTGAAGCGACAGGTTTTCCTTTGTAACCGGGCCAAGATCGTCGGCATCCTTTTCAACGAACCGGTAAGCATCGATTTTATTAAATACCATGATGGTTGGCTTTCCGGATGCGTTGATATCGGTGAGCGTTTGTTTTACCACGTTGATCTGTTCCTCAAAGGCAGGGTGGCTGATGTCGGCTATATGAATGAGGATATCGGCTTCACGCACTTCATCCAGGGTTGATTTGAACGATTCAACAAGTGAATGGGGAAGTTTACGGATGAAGCCTACGGTATCGGAAAGTAAAAAGGGCTGGGTTTCGATCACTACTTTGCGCACAGTGGTATCGAGGGTTGCGAAGAGTTTGTTTTCGGCAAAGATTTCCGATTTGCTGAGCACATTCATGATGGTTGACTTGCCCACGTTGGTGTAGCCCACCAGGGCAACGCGCACCATGTCGCGGCGGTTTTTCCGCTGGGTCGCCTTTTGCTTGTCGATCTCCTCCAGTTTTTCTTTCAACAGGGAGATCCGGTAACGAAGTATACGCCGGTCGGTTTCAATTTCCTGCTCTCCCGGGCCGCGCAAACCGATACCACCCCGTTGTTTCTCAAGGTGGGTCCACATGCGGGTCAGGCGGGGAAGGAGGTATTCATTCTGGGCAAGTTCCACCTGTGTGCGGGCATAGGAGGTTACGGCACGGCGGGCAAAAATATCGAGGATCAGGTTGTTGCGGTCGAGGATCCGGCATTGCAATTCGTTTTCAATGTTGCGGATCTGGCTTGGCGTGAGTTCATCGTCGAACACTGCCATATCCACCGGGTTTTCAGTTATCCACGCTTTGATTTCCTTCAATTTTCCACTTCCGACGTAGCTTCTTGAATCGGCATGATCCAGTTTCTGGGTGAACCGTTTTACGGGAATTCCACCTGCCGTATCAATCAGGAAAGCCAGTTCATCAAGATATTCCCGGGTCCGGTCCATATCTTGAGAATGGGTTGACAATCCGATCAGGACAGCGGTTTCTTTGATGGGCGCTGTATCGATCATTAAAAAGGTTTGAATCCGATGATTTCCCGGACTTCACGGATGGTTTTTGCAGCCGAAGCCCTGGCTTTTTCTGCACCCATGGAAGCCACTTTTTTCAGGTATACCTCATCTGCTGCGAGCATCATTATCTTCTCCCGGAGCGGTGAGGTAAACAGGATAATGTCTTCGGCCAGCTGTTTTTTCATATCGCCATAGCGGATAGTGCCTGATTGATAGGAGTCCTCAAAATGCTTCAACGTATCGGGGGAGGAAAAGTAGCTCATAAGGCTGAACAGGTTCACAACACCTTGTGAACGCGGATTATTCGGATTTGCCGGGCCTGAATCGGTTACAGCTTTCATCACCTTTTTACGGATTACCTCCGGAGTGTCGGCCAGAAAAATGGAGCTGTTTTCATTGTCTGATTTCGACATTTTCAAGCTGCCATCCAGCCCGGGGATTTTGACAAGGTTCTCGCCGAAATTGTAGGCAACGGGTTCGGGAAAATAATCAACACTGTAAACCCGGTTGAACCGGTTGGCAAAGGTGCGGGTCATCTCCAGGTGCTGTTCCTGGTCTTTTCCGACCGGAACCTTGTGTGCCCGGTGAATGATGATATCGGCCGCCATCAGCGTAGGGTAGGTGAGCAGGCCGGCATTGACGTTCTGCGGTTGGGTGCGGATCTTTTCCTTGAAGGAGGTGCAGCGTTCCAGTTCGCCAACGTATGCATTCATGTTCAGCAGCAGGTACAGTTCGGCTGTTTCCGGCAGGTCGCTCTGTATATAAAGCGTCGCCTTTTCCGGGTCGAGGCCGCAGGCCAGAAACTCAACGAGAACAGTCTTCACATTCCCGTGAAGATCGGCAGGTGTAGGGTGTGTGGTAAGTGAATGATAGTCGGCAATGAAGAAATAGCAATGATTTTCCTCCTGCATCTTCACAAAACTTTTCAAAGCCCCGAAATAATTCCCGAGATGAAGATTCCCGGTTGGGCGAATTCCGCTGACAACTATATCCATTGATGAATTAAAAATTAATAATTAAGAATTAAAAATTTAAGAAGAAGATCACCCCGTTTCCAAAAACCCATCCATACAATTCATTGCCTGCATTGCCTGCATTGCCTGCATTGCCTGCATTGCCTGCATTGTCTGCATTGTCTGCATTGTCTGCATTGCCTGCATTGCCTGCATTGTCTGCATTGTCTGCATTGTCTGCATTTACATCTTTATCTCGTCTCCATTCTTATTAAAGAAATGATACTCAAGAAAGTGTGATGCATTTTGTGTTTTGATGTGGATGCGCTGTCCGAATTTGCGCCACCATTTCCATTTGAAGTTGAACAATCCGTGGGTGAGGAAGGCATAAACATAAGGATGCACCATCAAGGTCAATTTTTTCTCATTCTGTTCCCGGATCAGGTAGCCCAGGTTGTTTTCGATGTCGTCGGTAAGCAGGATGGTAGGCCTGATTTGACCGGTACCATCACAGGCAGGACATTTTTCAAGAATCTGGACATTCATTTCCGGGCGAACGCGCTGTCTTGTGATCTGCACCAGTCCGAATTTGCTTGGAGGCAGGATGGAGTGTTTGGCCCGGTCGCGTTTCATCTCATCGCGCAGCTTTTCAAACAATTTTCGCCGGTTAAGACCCTGGGTCATGTCGATGAAATCGATCACGATGATTCCTCCCATATCGCGTAACCTCAATTGCCTGGCTACTTCCGTTGCGGCCTCAATGTTCACCTCCATGGCGTTGGTCTCCTGGTTCTGGTCCTGGTTCACCCGGTGGCCGCTGTTGATGTCGATTACGTGCATCGCTTCGGTGTGTTCGATCACCAAGTAGGTGCCGCTTTTGATGGTCACAATTTTGCCAAACGAATTTTTAATCTGTTTGTCGATCCCGTATTGGTCGAAAATGGGAACCTTGCCAGTATGCAGCTTCACAATATTGACCTTATCAGGAACAATCCGCTGGATATAGGTTCTGATGTCTTCGTACAGCACCTGGTCGTTCACCACGATGTTGTTGAATGATTCATTGAGGGCGTCGCGCAGTATGGCCGAAGTACGGTCAATTTCACCGATGATTTTTTGTGGTGGTTTAGCGGTTGCCAGTTTCTGGGTAATGATTTCCCATCGTTTATACAGGCTTCGCAAATCGGAATCGAGGTCGGCAACCAATTTGTTTTCCGCAACTGTCCGGATAATGATCCCGCAATTTTTCGGCTTGATGCTGGTAATAAGCCGTTTTAACCGGTTCCGTTCTTCCGAGCTTTTAATCTTTTGGGAAACAGAAATTTTATCGGAAAATGGCATTAACACCAAATACCGGCCGGCAAAAGCAATCTCGGAGGTAACGCGAGGCCCCTTTGTTGAAATCGGTTCCTTCGCGATCTGTATCACGATATTGCTGTTGGGCTTGAGTACCTGGGCGATCTTACCGGTCTTCTGGATATCCGTGGCCATTTCGAAATCGGCAATGGACAGCGAACTGCCATTACCCGACTGACATGCCTTGATATAATTCAGCAGCGACTGAATCTGGGGACCAAGATCAAGGTAATGTAAAAAGGCATCCTTTTCATAACCAACATCCACGAAAGCAGCATTCAACCCCGGCATGATCTTTTTGATCTTGCCAAAATAGATGTCGCCAACAGAATATTCGTTGTTGGATTTCTCTTTATTCAATTCTACGAGAAGCTTATCTTCAAGTAAGGCGATTTCAACTTCCGAGGATGTTGAATTGATGATTAATTCCTTATTCACAGTTTTCCATGTATTATAAAAATAGTACTGGTAATATACCAGTAACCGTGGATGACTTAAGGAATTGCAGCAGCAGGAAGGCTATTTCTTCTTATGTCTGTTCTTGCGCAAGCGTTTTTTCCGCTTGTGCGTTGCCATCTTATGTCTCTTTCTTTTCTTACCACTTGGCATAATAAATCAGCTTAGAAGTTATTACTTCACTTTAACGTGTGATTTTACTTTATTTACGAAAGTCTTGGCCGGCTTGAAAGACGGGATGTTGTGGGCGGGAATGATTAATGTGGTGTTCCTTGAAATGTTTCTCCCTGTCTTTTCAGCTCTTTTCTTGATAATAAAACTTCCAAAACCTCTTAGGTAAACGTTTTGACCTGTGGTCATCGAATTCTTGATGGAATCCATGAAAGCTTCAACAGTGGCCTGAACGGCAACTTTTTCAATGCCAGTCTTATTAGCAATTTCTGCTACAATTTCTGCTTTTGTCATGTTTGTTTGATATTAAAGTGTTATATATTGTTGTTAATGAATGTCTTTTAATACCGGAAAACGGGTTGCAAATATATGAATTTTTTGATATACAATGAAATAATGCCAAATTTAATTCCTGCGTCGTATTTATGATCCCGGATTATTTCCTTGGGTCACCATTTCACCATTTCTCCATTTCACCATTTATTTTACTTCTACCTTTGCCATCTCTAAAAAACCGCATGAACTTTTCCAGACAGCTGCTATGCTGGTATCTAAAAAGCAAACGCGATCTTCCCTGGCGCCAAACGAAGGATCCATACCTGATCTGGATCTCGGAGATCATTATGCAGCAAACGCGCATCGATCAGGGTTTGCCGTATTATCAAAAATTTGTGCTTGCCTGGCCAACAGTGGCCCGACTCGCCGAAGCAGACGAGCAGGAGGTGCTGAAACTATGGCAAGGACTTGGATACTATTCCCGGGCAAGGAATTTGCATGCAACCGCCCGGATGATTGTGGAATTGTACGGTGGGACTTTTCCGGATACGTATCTTTCCATACGCAACCTGAAAGGGGTGGGCGATTACACCGCTGCGGCGATTGCCTCCATCGCATTCAATCTTCCATATCCGGTTGTCGATGGCAACGTATTGCGTTTTATGACCAGGTTGTACGGTATCGTGGAATCGGTTGATCTGCCGTCAACAAAACGGAAAATTCTGGATATTGCTGTTGATAACATCGATCACCGGTACCCGGGTGATTTCAATCAGGCCATGATGGAATTTGGCGCCAGAGTTTGTACACCGGCAAATCCTGATTGCGTGCATTGCATCTTCAGAACCAATTGCCTTGCATTTGCCCTCCGACAGGTTGAATCTATCCCCGCAAGGGCGACAAAGCCTCCGTTGCGGCATCGATATTTTCATTACCTGGTCGCTACGTTTGAGCATGAAAACAGGGTTTACATCTTTCTGAATAAACGCACGGGAAAAGATATCTGGAAAAATCTGTATGACTTTCCCCAGGCTGAGAAAACCAGCGGAGCAGAGAAAGGATGGCCTGCTTATGAAAGAGAATTCGGCAAGGCCCTTCATACGGATCAGACTGAATACCTGGGTGTTTCGGAGCCCAGCACTTGTCTTTTGACCCATCAGAAACTGCAGATGATGTTTTACCGGTTTCATTCAACCGAAAAAATCGACCTGCCTTTCCTGGCCGTTCCGTTGAATGAGCTCTGGCATTATCCATTCCCGAGGCCGGTTGAAAAGTACCTGTCGGAAAAATTCCCTTTATTTCCCGGAGCCCACTGTAAAAACCCAAACCGGGCCTTGTGAGATATTGTTATGATTATCCCGGGCGGTGACCTGCCAGTAATAGGTTCCGTAGTTAAAATTCCATGAACTCCATTTAGGCTCAGTGAGATTGTACGTATAGGCTGTAGGTGAATACAAGTCATGTGTGCTTGCCACAACAACATCGTATGATACCGGATCACCCTGCGGGTCAGTACATGCAGCCCAGGTAAACTCAAATTGAACCGGCAGATTGGAAGCGTTGTTGGCCGGGAACAGATATGAAGGGGTCATTGGATACTGATTGGGGAGTTGGACAATCACTTCGTCTTTTTTTGTACAGGCTGCCGCTGCATAGACCAGCAACATTATAATCAGGATCTTTTTCATACGCCAGGGAATATGTAATTTTTCTTCAGTTTTTTCTGACCTCCTGATCAGACCGCAAATATGCAAACTTTTTCGCCATTTCACTATTTCACCATTTCACCATTTCACCATTTCACCATTTTTTATATCTTTGCATCACAATTTTTGGAACATTCAAAATGGACGACTTCCCTGACCGAAGCATTCAGAACAATCCACCCCTGCACTGATCGGAGTCCTGCCTGAATTTTACAGGCTTGCATCCTTCAATTCAGCGGATAACAAAAGAAGGAGGCCTGCATGACATCTCAGATTACTTTCTATTTAAGTCAGATTCTGGGGATAAAATATATCTCCGATGATGGAATAGTATTGGGAAAAATCAAAGATTTTCTGATTGACCAATCGCCGGTACCAGGCAGCGAAAGTGAACCTATCCGTCCGCGTGTAGTAGCCATCAAGGTTAAAAACGGAAAGGATTTCAGGGTGCTTGATTTTTCGTCGTTCGAAATCAAGAAATTCAAGCGTAAACTCAGAATCACCTGTCTCGAAGTTCATGATATTTCGCCATCTTCGTTTTCAAACTGCCTGTGGCTGGCTGAAAATATCCAGGATAAACAGATTGTGGATATCAATGGCCGAAAGCTGGTCAGGGTGAATGATGTCAGGCTGGTGATGATCCCTGCCGGAACCTATGCCATTGCCGTAGACGTAGGCATAGAGGGATTGTTGAGAAGAATTGGCATTGACAAACCCATCCGGACGGTGCTTGACCCTTTCAGCATGGATATTCCCGGAAAATTCATTTTATGGGATGACATTGCTGCTGTTGATTTTTCAAATGCAAACATCAAGCTTTCCAAACCATCCTCCAAGCTCAACACACTGCACCCTTCCGATCTGGCCGATATTATTGAAGATCTCGACAAAGCCACACGTACCTATATTTTTGCCTCGCTCGACGAGGAAACTGCTGCTGATGTACTGGAAGAACTGGAACCACACGCCCAGATACATATCGTGGAAAGTCTGCCGGTTGAGAAGGTTGCCGACGTACTAGAAAAAATGCCTGCCGACGAAGTAGCCGACCTTCTCGATGCATTGGCCGATGACAAAGCCGAGAAACTGCTGGAGGAGATGGAAAAGGAATCCTCGGAAGAGGTCAGGGAACTGCTTGAATACCCGAACAAATTCGTAGGATCTCTGATGACGACCGATTACTACACCTTCAACGAAGATCTCTCCGTGAATGAAACCCTGGCAGAACTGCGCCGGCAGCGACCCGAACCTGCACATATTTATGCTATCATCGTGACCGATAAAAACGAGCGGTTCCTGTCATCCATCTCGTTGGGGGAACTCGTCATTGCTGATCCGTCGTGCCATCTGAAGGAGATCATGAACAAGCATGCGGTAACCGTTTTCGATGACGACAAAGTAGATTCTCTTGCCGAACTCGTTTCGCGATACAACCTGCTTGCCGTGCCCGTTATCAACAAGAACAGGCAGATGGAGGGGGTTGTAGTGGTTGAGGACATTGTGGAAGATTTGTTAAGCAGAAGAAAAACAAGGTAAACAGGTGAGTCCCCGCATAGCTTCAAAAATCAGACGGAAATCAATCTGGAGGAATCTTGCATTCTTTCTTGCCATTCTTGGCCCTGGCATCATCACAGGCAGTGTCGACAATGATGCCGGTGGCATCACGACATACGCTGTTGCCGGTGCCATGTATGGTTACAAGTTCCTTTGGACCCTTATCCCGTCTTTCATAGTCCTTGTTATCGTTCAGGAGATGAATGCCCGCATGGGGATCGTAACCGGAAAAGGGCTGGCCGACCTGATCCGCGAAAATGCCGGCGTGAAAGTCACCTTCTTTATTTTCATAGGGTTGCTACTGGCAGACATTGGAAATACCACCACCGAATTCGCAGGAGTGGCCGGGAGTATGGAGGTATTCTCTATCAGCAAATATATCTCCGTACCCATTGTGGCACTGATGGTATGGTTCCTGGTGGTGAAGGGAAGCTATAAAATTGCAGAGCGTATTTTTTTAATATTCAGCGTTTCCCTGCTGATGTATGTCGTGTCGGCGCTGATGGGAAAACCCGACTGGACAGAAATAGGAAAATCAATTATCAGGCCGCAAATGGATTTCAATCATAAATCGTTGATGGTCATTGTTGGAATTATCGGAACCACCATTGCCCCCTGGATGCAGTTTTATATGCAGTCGTCGGTAATTGAGAAAGGACTTAAAATCCAGCAATATAAATATACCCTGATTGACATTATCGTTGGCTGCACCGCTACCGTAGTCGTTGCCTTCTTCATCATCGTAGCCTGCGCATCAACCCTGCATGTAAAGGGTGTGGTCATCAATGAGGCAAGGGATGCAGCCATGGCACTTGAACCGCTGGCAGGTGCATTTTCATCGCATGTTTTTGCCTTCGGGCTGTTCATTGCATCGGTTTTTTCGGCTACCATCCTCCCGCTGGCCACCGCATTCTATGTGTGCGAAGCTTTTGGTTTTGAAGCGGGCATTGATAAAAAATGGGAAGAAGCTCCCGAATTTTATGTGCTTTACACGGGCATAATTATCCTGGGAGTTATCATCATTCTCATTCCCAATGCCCCCCTGATTGCCATAACCCTCTGGACTCAGATCATCAATGGCATCCTGCTGCCTGTCGTGCTGGTGTGTATGATCCTGCTGGTCAATAACAAAAAAATCATGGGGAAATATACAAACCGCCCCATTCAGAACATCATCGGCTGGGGCACCGTTGTTATTCTCATCGGATTATCCCTTACCCTGCTGGTGTTACCGCTGTTCAAACAGGGAAGTCAGTTGCCTTGATCCTGCAAAGACATCATTAGACAGCATACTCCCGATCTCTTTCTCTCCCAACGTCACTACCAGCATGGATCTCTACTTTTTATTGACCATCTGAAGAAGCTCTTTATCAACATCCATTCCATTGAGTTGCATGGCATGAAGGACTCTGCGGGCACGATCCAAATGTCCCTGCTGGTAATAGAGTAGTACTAAATTGTGGTTGGCTTGGGGATTGATCGGGTCAATTTCAATGACTTTCTCAAGGTTTACTGCTGCACTATCGAGACTGTTGTTGGCAAATGCGATCTGAGCCAGTAAAAAGTATGCATCAGAAACAGGGTTGTGAACAAGTTCCTGTCTGAAATACATTGCTGCACTGTCATTCTGTTTCTTTTCAAACATGACTTTTCCCAGGTAATAATTCAGATTTTTCAGGGTTGGATCAAGCACATGCGCCTCCTTGAACAGGCGTTCACGATCGGCAGGATTTTCCACCTTGGTGCCAAGCAGGGTTCGCGCATAGGCTGAATGAGGCGATCCGTTCACGGCATGTGTCCAAAAAGTTACAGGGTCATTGAAGTAACTTGTGCGGATGAAACTTTGAATCGAAAAAATCAGTACAACTGCAGAAACGACGGCAAATTTAATCTTTGGATTCAGCCTCCCGCCGAAGGGAAATGCCTGGCTGAGCATGATCAGGATCCCGATCACCGGAAGATACAAACGATGTTCAAAAACCTGATCGTTTAAGGATTTGGGAACAATCAGCACCGGGATGAGAAAGACGATGAACCAGCATAATCCCAGCCAGGTGAGTGGTCTGGAATAACTTTTTGAATAAATGAGCAATGCCGTGAATCCGGCCAAAGCCAGGATGCCCCACATCAGGGTGACATCTTCTGCAATCGGAAACACAGTGAGGTTTACCGGGAAGAAGATTTTCCCGAGATATTGAAGAATAACGCCCATTCTGTCAATACCTGTATGTAACATCACGGATGGAGAGACCCATTCGTTCGACAGTGTTGCAGTTGACCTTACAAGCATCCATAAGGCAACTGCCGCTATCCAGCATATCATTGGAGCAATTAATCTTTTCCATCCGCATTTCAAATAGAAAACAGAAAATCCGCCAATGATCACCGGAATAATAATGGCGGTTTCTTTGGTAAAGAGTGCAGTCAGAAAAATCAGTGAATGCAGCAACAGGATTAGAGGTGTAGGTTTTTCAAGGTATTTGAGCAGCAAGATAAACGAGGAGAGAAAGAATATCATTAACAGCATGTCGTTTCGGCCCGGAATCCAGGCCACTGCCTGTGTAAGTACCGGGTGTACCGCGAACAGCATGGAAAGCAGAAATGAATCAGCCGGGGGAATTTTGATTTTTCTGAAAAACAGGAACAATAGCGTCACGGAAAATATGTGAAATAGCAGGTTGGTGAAGTGATACCCCGCGGGGTTGATGCCGAAGATGCGGGATTCAACAATGAAATCGACCAGAAAAACGGGACGGTAATAGGCATCCTTTGTCGGATTAAACAGCCCCCGGTGAAAAGAAACGCCAATATTTTTTGCATCGGAATTGAATTGGGCGTTCTCGACGATAAAAATTGAATCATCAAGTTTTGTAAAGTCAAGGAACAGCGACCTGGAATAGACCATGAAGGTGACGGATATCAGCAGCAGGATTGAGAATGTGGTATTGGAAAACCGGCTCTCAAGGCCTCCCTGGATTACTTTTCCGCCACGGATGTCACTCTTTTTCTTGGTTTTCATATGTTAATAATTCCTATTTTAATGGTCATATGGAATACCCATAATTATCATTCACGGTTTGCATGAACTTTATTCTTATGGGTATTTCAT
>CAIYES010000561.1 GCA_903925275.1 uncultured Bacteroidales bacterium | reverse complement strand
CTAAAGGCGGGAAAGATATTTTTCCAGCTGTATCCTTTAGTCATCTTAAAAACGATGTTTTCGGTGTCGTGCAAACATGGTCCGATAGTGAAATAGAAACCAAATACGGATTCAGAAGATTTATTGAAACAGGCAGTGATGTTTTCTCACCTATCCAGGTAAAAAAATCAAAAATAAGTATTTCATATTCCCTCGAAGCATTGACATACAGTGAGGCTTATGATCGGGGAACTCTGGTTGGAATCGATGAAACATCTGTTAACGAGATTCTTAATACCATAGCCCGTTACTCCGTTGTAGACAGGAATTTCTACGGATCAAACGGTTGGAGAACCGGATTTGCAGTGCTTCAGGAACAATGGCTTGCATTATTTGGGCTGGCAATTAATGATCCAGACTACATTAATGGATTTTCCCAAACTTTGGAATATGAAAAGGAGCATGCCATCCTTCCTGACGGCAGGGTATTGCCACGATGGCATCACGACGCCGGAGATGCCATGCCAAATACTTTTACAAAAGACGGCTATTATGAATGCCAGTGGGGGTATATGCTTGATTCACAGCCAGCCTTTGCCATCGATGTGGCCGAACAGTTCGACATGAACGGTGACATTGCATGGTTACGTAAATTTAAGCCGACCTGCGAAAAAGTACTGGATTATATGATCCGGCGTGATTCAGACAAAAATGGACTTTTCGAGGTTATTCAAAACACTCACAGAGAACAAAAAGGGACCGATTGGCTCGATGTTGTGTGGGCTTCGTACGAAGTTGCCTCGATAAACGCATTGATGTTTAAGGCAATGACGCGCTGGTCGGAATTGGAGAATCTGCTGGGTGATCACAAAATGTCGGAATACTATAAAATGCTCTCCTTAAAGCTAAAAACAACCTTCAATAAGAACATTGCGGATGGCGGTTTCTGGAATCCCGAAAAAAACTGGTATATCCATTGGCATGAGAAGGATGGATCTGTTTATGGGAATAATCTTGTGAGCATGGTTAATTTTATGGCTATTGGCTATGGTGTTTGCGATGATCCGGTCCGAAAGGAGGCTATTTTGAATAAGATGGAGGAGCTGAACACAAAAGAGAATCTGTTCATCTGGCCGGCATGTTACTATCCGTATGAAGAAGGCGTAGGCCTTAAAAATGTAAATTATCCATGGCCAAATTACGAAAACGGAGATATGTTCCTTGGCTGGGCCGAATTAGGAACACGATGCTATTCGGAAAAGAATCCGGAAATTGCAATTAAATACATTAAGAATGTGATAGCCAAATATGAGCATGATGGCCTTGCACACCAACGATACCTGAGAAAATCACAAACAGGTTCAGGTGAAGATATCCTTGCCAACAATGCGATGGCTATAGTCGGTTTATACCGGAATATATATGGCATCCGCCCACAATATAACCGGTTATACCTGGAGCCTCATCTTACTGATGAACTGAATGGGACAGAAGTAAAGTACAATTTGCGCAATAAGGATTTCCTGATTCAATTAAAAACAAATCAAACAACTGTAAATGCAGGAAACTTCTCGGTCTCTTCACCGAAACCGTTTGCAGTGAATCCGGGGAAAAATG
>CAIYES010000560.1 GCA_903925275.1 uncultured Bacteroidales bacterium | reverse complement strand
GGGACTTTATACAGGCCAACAACGACATGAAAAACCTGCTCAACTCCACCGAGGTTGCCACCCTTTTCCTTGACAAGGAGTTGAACATCCGCAGGTTTACCGAAGCGGTAACCAATATCATCAAATTGCGCAACTCTGATCTCGGCAGGCTTTTTACCGATCTGGTTTCCAACCTGGTATATCCTGAAATCGAGATCCATGCACGGCAGGTTCTCCGAACCCTTTCAACGATCGAAACAGCGATTACCTCGAACGACGGAAGGTGGTTCAATGTCCGCATCATGCCTTACCGTACCTTGGACGACCGCATCGACGGGCTTGTAATCACCTTTACCGATATTACTTTTGCTAAAAAGGTGGAGACAGAACTTAAAGAGAGCGAATTGAGGTTTCGTATGCTGTATCAGAATTCACCTGATGCCCACATCATCGGCGATTTTTCCGATGGGCGCGATCATGGCTTTACAGATTGCAACCAGGCTGCGCTCGATATGCTGGGCATGGTTTCCAAAGACCAGCTGGTTGCCACAAACCGCATTAAATTATCGCCCGTTTATCAACCCGATGGCCGCCTGTCAACTGAAAAATCAGAGGCATTAATTCTGGAGTGCATCGCCAAAGGGAGTATCCGGTTTGAATGGGTACACCGCCGGGTAAACGGAGAGGAATTTCCCGTTGATATTCTGCTGACTGTTTTCCAGGAGCGCGGTAAAACGTTTTTACATTCCGTATGGCGCGACATCAGCGAACGCAAAAAGTCGGAAGAAGCCCTGCGCGTGAGCCTGATGAAATATCAAACTCTGTTCGATTTATTCCCGGCTGGTATTACTATTTCTGATTCCAAAGGAAAGATTATTGAAACAAACAGCATCGCACAACGTATGCTTGGCCTCGCTCCTGAACAGCAGAAACAGAGGCAGATTGATGGCAAAGAGTGGCAGATTGTCAGGCCCGATGGCACCCCCATGCCTGCATCGGAGTATGCCAGCGTACGTGCCCTCAATGAAAAATGCCAGATAGAAAATGTGGAAATGGGTATACAAAAGGGCGATGACCAGGTAACGTGGATCAACGTTTCAGCCACACCCATTCCGCTCGAAGGATATGGCGTAGCCATTGTATATACCGACCTCACTGCCCGCAAGCAGATGGAAGATGAACTTCGGAAAAACAAAGAAGGCAATGAATGAAATCAATAAAGCCGGCAGCGAACTGCTGCGCCAAAAGGCAGAAGAGTTGCTGAAAAAGAAATCATCAAAAACAGCTTCGCCATTTTCAGAAGTCGAATCACTCAGACTCATCCACGAACTTGAAGTACACCAGATTGAGTTGGAATTGCAGAATGAAGAACTCCTCCTTGCACGGGTTGCGGCAGAAGTTGCGAACGACAAATATATCGGATTGTACGAATTAGCACCCTCCGGTTATTTTACACTTTCCGTTAAAGGTGAAATCATCGAATTGAACCTCAACGGGGCCAAGATGTTAGGCAAAGACCGGCAGCATCTGAAATCCAGCCTGTTTGGTTTTTTTGTTTCAGAAGAAACAAAACCAATCTTCAGTCTTTTCCTTGAGAAGGCATTTAAGAGCAAAGCAAAAGAATCATGTGAGGTAATGATTGATAGTGCAGGCCGTTTGCCGTTTCATGTTTTGCTAACCGGCGTAGTTTCCGATAATGAAGAACATTGCCTTGTAACTGCTGTTGATATTACTGAACGCAAACAAGCTGAGAAAACCGTTAATGAAAGCGAAGAAAAATTCCGGAAGGTCTTTTCCTGCAGCAGGGACGCCCTTATTCTTATTGACAAGGAAACCGGGAATATCCTGGATGCCAATGATTACACGTTTCGCCTCTATGGATATTCAAGGGATGAAATTCTTAACCTGAAGAACACAGACTTGTCTTTTGAGCCGGAAATGACAGCATTGGCGCTGAAAGAATTCAT
>CAIYES010000559.1 GCA_903925275.1 uncultured Bacteroidales bacterium | reverse complement strand
TTTGGTCCGTCAACTGACGGATGGAGCTTTGGTGGCATTCTTTTTATTTGTCAGAACGAATTTCAATTATATAGTTTCTATTGTTCTTTTTATTCACTGGCACGAGAGTACGATATTATCATCAGCCAGCCCCAGTGATTTTGCTTTTAATGTGATATTTCCCTTTTTGCCTGTGCTTTGAATGATTACCTGGCACATTCCGCTAAATGCCCTGCGCTCGTGACCCTTTGCAGGCTCTAAACTCATCGCATTACCGTTTCCCACGCCTACAATTTTTCCTTCACCTTCGATCTCTAAATGAACGAGGTTATCTGCTCCTGGAACCAGGGTGCCATTTTCGTCAGCAATTTTCACTGTGACATACGACAAGTCTTTCCCATTTGCTTCAATCGTGTTTCTGTCTGCCGATAACCCAATTTTAAATGCATCGCCGGCTGTCTTCACAAGATCATTAGCGACCAATTTATTATTTTTATATCCTTCAGCCCTAAGTATTCCCTGAGAAAATTGTACTTTCCAACGCAGCGATAATTTCTTTGTGTTTAAAAAGTTTCTGGATTCCAATGGTTTATCATTTAGGTAAAGCTTCACTTCATCGCAGTTGGTGTAGGCAACCACATCGACCATTTGCCCTTCCTTCCAGTTCCAGTGGGGCAGGAGATGCACCATTGGTTCCTTGGTCCACTGACTTTTATAAAAATAATAGGCATCTTTAGGAAATCCGCAAAGATCGAAAATGCCGAAGTACGAGCTCACTGCCTGTTTCTCGTAGGGCGCTGGTTCTCCCATGTAATCAAAGCCTGTCCAGATATACATCCCCGACATATAGGGACGCTCCTTCACAGCAAGCCATGCCTCTTCGTGTGTTGTTCCTCCGCCTTCATCGTCAAAGGCAGAAGTCTGGCAATCGCTAAAGGTTTTTGCAAGACTGTCAAGCGTGAAATGGTACACACCCCGACTGTCGAACTGGGATGTCGTTTCACTTGCGATGTAAAGCCATTCGGGGTGGTTTTTCTTAAATTCATCATAGGCATCAATGGTGTAGTTAAATCCAACGACATCAACTGCTGCTGTCATTCCTTTCTTTTCAGCATCCCTCGAGAAGTTAAAGGCAGAAGTTGTAAAGCGGGTAGGGTCATATTTTTTAATGGTGGCAACCAGTTCTCGTGCGAGTTCACCACCATTGGTACTTCCCGGAAACCATTGTTCCTTGATCTCGTTTCCAATACTCCATAGAATTACCGAGGGATGATTTCGGTCGCGCAGCACCATGTCAGTAATCTCCCGTTCATGCCAATCCCTGAAGTAATTCTGAAATCCAAAGGGAGCCGCATCTTTGCCAATATACCAGCAGTCAAAGGTTTCATCCATAACCAGGAACCCCATCCTATCACACAACTCAAATAACTCCGGAGCCATCAGGTTGTGGCTACATCTGATTCCATTGCATCCCATCGATTTCAACAATTCGAGTTGACGTTGTAATGCCCTGTCATTGATCGCAGAACCTAAGCTTCCCAGGTCGTGGTGATTGCAAACACCCAGGATCTTCACGTTTCTTCCGTTTAAAAAGAACCCACTGTCTGCCTTAAACGCAATTGTACGGATGCCAAAAGTCGTTGTGTAGGTATCTTTTAGTTCTTTCCCCTTAAAAACCTTTGTGATTAATTTATAAAGGTTTGGATGTTCAACATCCCAGAGTTTCGGTGAGGTTACCGTAAGGTTTGATGTAATTGTTATTCCGGATTCAGGTACAGTTTTTTCAGTTTGTGAAAGCGAAGCAACTTCTACGCCTGCACCATTTATTACCGATGATATGATTTTTAGATTTCCCTTCTCCTTCGTGTCATTAGCTATCGTAGTAACCACATTTATTGTAGCCTCCTTAGCTGAAACCTTTGGTGTTGTTACAACTGTTCCCCATTGACTAACATAAATGGGCGAACTGGTCACAAGCCAGACATGCCTGTAAATTCCGGCACCTTCATACCA
>CAIYES010000558.1 GCA_903925275.1 uncultured Bacteroidales bacterium | reverse complement strand
ATAGATATGTGAACTGAATATTTTGTAAATTGCCGGGTGGTTTAATCCGCCTTTGGAGAGCCTGAGCCGTATGATTGGAAACTATCAAGTACGGTTCTTAGGGGACAAGGGCGGAGTAATCCGCCTGCGTTACCCGACTAAAATGAATATCATTACTTTTTAACCCACTGTTCAATGTATCATAATTTGTCCAGTTGTTATTGTCAAATATAGACACGCCATAATCCGTTCCGAACCATTTATTGTCAGATGAATCAATAGCGACAGTCCGACCTGAATTAAATTCACCAATTAAACCATTATCTGTATTGTAATTTGACCAGGAGGAGCCATTAAATTCCGAAAACCCATAGTCTGTTGCAAACCACTTATTCCCTTCCTTGTCAACTGCAATATCGTTTATTATATTGTCAGCCAAACCATTGGATTGTAAAGTTGTCCACACGATACCATTAAAAACCGATACGCCGTCAAACGTTCCAAACCATTTCTTCCCATTTTTGTCAATAAATACACATGAAACATAATTGATTTTCAATCCACTATTGGTGGTATTATAGGTAGTCCATTGATTACCTGATAATTTAGAGATTCCATCACCCCATGTTGTGAACCACTTATCACCTAAAGAATCAATAGCCATTGATCTTACGTCATTACCTGCTATCCCACTTTGTTTATTATATTTTGTCCAAACAGTTCCATCAAATTTAAAAACACCTTCCCCGGTGCAAATCCATTTATTGTTATCCTGGTCAACAACAATAGAGTTAACCCAGTAACCATTCCACCCAGGAATAGTGTCATAATTGGTCCATGTTGTCCCATCATATTTAAACAAATGCCCTCCATAAAAACCCACCCATTTTATTCCATTTGAATCAATTGCAAATGCGGTAGCATAGGAGCTTATTGGGCTAGGGGGAGTGTGGTGTGTGAAATTTATCCCATCATACTCCTCAACTCCAAAGGCACCTGGAATCCATTTCTTTCCTAAAGAATCTATCTGTATTTGACCTGTCCACCCTGCATTGTATGCGAAATCGGTAGACTGATTATCATAAGCTGTCCATTTTTCTCCATCAAACGTCGAAAACCCCATGCCTGTGCTGACCCACTTCTTCCCTTCAGCGTCGATCGTTATTCCACCAATGAAAGGGTCCCCAAGCCCATCAGCAGAGGAGTAACTTTTCCAGGTATTTCCACTTAAAACAGATACTCCTCCATCATATGTACCAAACCACTTGTTACCTTCTGCATCCATATTAATACATACAACATTATGTTGGCATAACTGGGTTGAAGTATTGGCTGTCGTGTATGCAGTCCATGTTGGGGTTTGTCCTAAAATTATAGATGAAAGAAGTAGACCCAGAAATGACAAATAAAGTTTTGTTTTCATAATAAGGGAATATTAGAAAAAATTCTTATTGCAGTTTAAATGTAATATAGAAGTGTAATCAAAGTCATTATGGCTTTTAACTGATATTTGATTTTTACGTTTCATTTTAGGACAAGACAGCTACTTTAAATGTTCATCAATGAATTGTTGCTACAAATATAGTATTTTCGAATACCCTTGTCTGTAAAACGAATATTAAAAAAAATCAATTCTGATGGAATATTATCAGAAATCTGTTTGTAAGCTTCAAAGAAAGGAAACAGTCGATGACTTCTCCCAACTTGATTGATAGTATTCCAAATCAATACAATCTTTGAGTTTGAAAGAAAAAATCACCCCATAATCATTATCAAACACCGGCCCCAGCGTTTCATAACTAACAGAATTGATACTAAACCCCAGGATAGCTTTAATAGCCAAAGGCTCACATCTTAGGTGGTCATACATCATCCTGGCAATAATATCACACCCTATCTGCTTCATTCTTCCAAGAAGCAATAACTCACCGGAAAAATCATCAATCTGATCGAGGTGGCCGATGATCAGAAGTATACTTTGAAGCAGAAAGAGAGAAGTTTTTTGCCAAAATCGGGCGACTCGAAATGGAGCGTGATTGGCTAAAAAAAATTTCAAAACTGGCCGGACTATGAAAGAGCTTTTGAGTTATATCACTGGAAATAAGAAGATAAGCATTAGAAACCAATGTGAGCTTATGGATATTAGTCGCAGCAATGTGTATTATCAAAGTGTTGGGGAATCGGAGGAAAACCTTCAGTTCATGCGATTGATGGATGAGCATTATCTGGATCATCCGACCTATGGCGTGCTTCAAATGCAGGATTTTTTGTTTTTATTGGGGTTCTTGGTCAATGTTAAACGGGTTCGCAGATTGCTGCGAAAGATGGGTCTTATGGCAATCTACCCCAAACGTAACCTGAACAAACTGGGCTCTGCCAAATATATCAGACCATATCTTTTAAGAGGATTGAAAGCGGAAAGGCCTAACCAGGTCTGGGCGGTCGATATAACGTACATCCCGATGGCTGGCGGGTTTATGTATCTTACTGCGATAATTGACCTGTACAGTCGTTACGTTGTTGGCTGGGACGTTTTCAACACCCTTGCTGCGGAAAACACCCTGGAGGTGTTTAAACAAGCTGTAGCGAACCATGGCAAGCCAGAAATAATCAACTCCGACCAAGGCAGCCAATTCACTTGTGAATTATGGACAAAACATGTGGAAAATGAAGAAATTAAAATAAGCATGGACGGAAAAGGCAGGGCAATTGACAATATTTTCATCGAACGGCTTTGGCGTACAGTAAAACAAGATTATGTTTATTTACATCCCGTTGACAGCGGAATGCTATTGTTTAGAGGACTGAAGGGCTTTTTTAACACATACAATAATAGAAAGCCGCATCAGGGAATAGGTCGGGTAAGATTGTGAGGAATCTCCAATGAAATCTTGTAAACTGAACATCAACAATTGAAAGGTGAAATTACCAGGAGAATTATTACCTGGGAGGAAGTGGAATCCTGTCAGCCGGAATAGCAGAGGTTTGTAATAAAAGGAGTGATTAAAGGGTAACATTGCAGCTAAGCCCTTTGCGGTAGTTTCGGGATTGCGCAGGCAATCCCGGTAGTATGCAGCATGGGGCTTAGTTGCTGTGTTATGGGCAGCTTATAATTTTTTTATTGATCAACAAGTTGTCTTTGTCAATAATTGTTAAAATGTATATTTCGTTCCGCAAATTTGTGATTTCTATTTTTGTTTGGTTGTCGGTTTGCTGTCGAAAAACAATTTTCCCGAGCAAGTCAGTTAGTCGTATTTCTTTAATATTAAGTGATTTGTCCAATTCAATCGTGAATGAACCATTAGAAGGATTTGGGTAAATTCTTAATTGATCACTTTGTATTTCAATAGGTTTAACTGATGTGATTAGTCCGCAATTGGTTATTGTATCCGGATAGATTGTAATGCTGTTCTGCCGAAAGCAGGAAATCGAAAAATCTGCCGCATCTACCATAGTGCCTGGAGAATATTCAACTAACCCATATGTTGAACCTATTCCTTCAATAAAATAAATGCT
>CAIYES010000557.1 GCA_903925275.1 uncultured Bacteroidales bacterium | reverse complement strand
CGGTGCAAAAATTTCTGCCATTCAGAGTTTGTTTCTTGATTTCGGAACATCTGCAGCTTTAACTACCAGTCCGGATGCAAATGGTAATTATTGGAATAATATCACAGACCCGACTGCAACAGCGACAGCTGTTCCGTTGGTAAATAGTATAAATACAACAACCGGTTATAGTCAAAAAATGGTAACTGCCTTAAGTGCCTACGATGTGAATGCAGGTGGGTTGGCAGCTCCGGATCCGTTACTTTTAGGAGAATTTGCAGTTGCCTCGGCTACACAGGATTACTTTGGGAATAGTTCAACCGGTACTATGAAATTTACAGCTTTAAATCCAAATTCTGCTTATAAATTTAAAATTTTTGGCAGTAGGAATACTACAGAAACAAGAGTTGCACAATACGATTTAGTTGGATTAAATACTTCTTCGGGCACACTACAAACAGCCGGAGTTAATTTGGGAGGTCCTGGTTACAATGGAAATACAAGTACTATTTATTCATCAGGGTTTGTGGTGCCAAATACATCCAATGAAATTTCGCTTACACTCACAAAATTGTCAGGCAGCAATAACAATATTAACGTACTAAAAATTGAAGAATATAATCATACTCCTATTACAGGTATTACAGTTACAAGTCAAACAGTAAGTGGAACAACAGGTGCCTATCAAATGACTGCTGCTGTTGCTCCATCAAATGCAATATTTCAGGATGTTACCTGGAGTGTGGATAATCCAGCTATTGCCACTATCGATAATAACGGATTGCTCAAAGCTAAAACTACCGGAACTGTTACAGTTACCGCAACCACTAAAGATCCGTCTTCGACAATAAATGGTACTTTACAAATGAATGTGGCTATTGAAAATGTAATAAGTATTACAGTTAGCAGCGCTCTTGTAAATAACAGCAGTAATACTATTCAGATGACTGCCAATGTAATACCATCAACTGCCACTTTCAAAGGAGTAAAATGGAGTATAGATAACCCAACATTAGCTTCAATAGATTCTACCGGTTTTATGATTGTAAAGGCGAATGGAACACTAACAGTAACTGCTACTACTACACAGCCAAACTCTGCTATTAGTGGTACAAGTCAGATTGTGACTGTAGTTGACGATGCATTGCTTAATAAGTTGAAAATATCGGTTATGGGTTCTTCTGTTCCTTCAGGAGCAGGAGCTACAACAGTGGCACAGGGTTATGTGGCTTTATATACAAAATTATTACAAGACAGGTATGCCAATTCAACTGGCTTAAACTGGAATGTTGCCAATATCTCTGTCGGTGGAGACAATACGCTAAAAGTTATGGCACGTTGGAATACTGACCTAATACCACAGTATAGTAAATATGTTGTGTATGCTTTGGGATTGGGTAATGAAGGTATTCTTGGGGGTGGTCAACCCATATTCAACCAGTTTAAAACAAATATGTTATTGTTAATTGATAATGCCAGAAAAAAAGGTATGTTTCCTGTTGTTACAAGTTGCTACACCCGTGCTGATTTTACAGCGGTTGAATATGAATTTGTTAAACAAATGAATCTGCTTATTCACGAATGGGATGTGCCAAGCGTTAACTTGTTAGGAGCGGTCGACGATGGAACAGGAAAATGGGCAGCTGGTTATGGTTACACTGATGGAATCCATCCCAATGATGCCGGTCATCAGGAACTTTTTTACGCAAATGTTCCTTCGTTATTCGATGCACTAAAAGTTGGTAAAGTGTTACCCGTTAAAGCAACAGGAACCTATTTGACATTAGGTAAATCATTATCAAGTCAAAACCAAATTGCACTTACACCAGAAAATACAATTCATCCATTTACCATTTCATTTGATATAAAAACTTCCGGTACAGGGATTATCGCTTCGTTTAATCAGGGTTCTACAGTTGGAACAATAAGTATTAATGCATCCGGTATGCTTTGTTATCAATCTCCTAACGGTGGGTCAATGACAGGTCAAGTGGCAGTCAATG
>CAIYES010000556.1 GCA_903925275.1 uncultured Bacteroidales bacterium | reverse complement strand
GCGTGTCCCCACCGCATGGCTAATTATTTTTTGTATGGAGCGGAATCATTCCAGTAGTTATTGGTTTATGGAACTTTCATTCAAAAGAACCCTTCCCCTTCCCCTTGAAGGGCCGGGGAAGGGTCTTTGACATAACGACTGAGGTTTCCCGATTGTAACTGGTACGATTGTGCTTAATCAATAAAATAAACCAACCAAAATTCGATCATTAATAATTGCGGGTATTGTAGTTACAAGAATGGTTGTAACCCGTTGTGTTATTTTTGAACCTGCTCTGCAATTTCAAATAGTCTTTTCGGAGTGGGCTTATCCTTCCAGATGGAAAATGTTCCATTGATTTGATTAGCAAAGGAAGTCTATTTTCAAATATAGATCAATCGCTATATGATATATTAGCCATTGTTGTTTATTATCTTGGTTTTATGTTTAGGTTTGTAGCTGGTTTCACGTAAAAATACCAGATGCAAACTCATTCTTACGTAATGCTAATAAGCAGTAGTCTATGAAAAATACCAATGACCAATCAAGTGCAGAAATCCTTCGCCAAAAGGCCGAAGAGTTGCTTTCAGGGAAATCGACTCATCCGGTCTCCCAATATTCTGATGCCGATAAGCTAAAACTCATCCACGAGCTGGAGGTTCACCAGATAGAGCTGGAATTGCAGAATGTAGAATTCATGGAGGCAAAGAGACAGGCAGATGCTGCAGTTGATCAATATACCGAATTATACGATTTTGCCCCATCAGGGTATTTTACACTTTCAAATGAAGGAAAAATTGTTAAGCTAAACCTCTGTGCATCTCAAATGCTGGGCAAAGAAAGAGCGCATTTAATAAACCGTCTGTTTGGCCTGTTTGTTTCCATTGAGACCAAACCCACGTTCAATCTTTTTCTTGGAAATCTGTTTGACAGTAAAATCAAAACAGAATGTGAGATAACCCTTTTGTCAGATTCGAATTCATCAATGATTGTTCATCTTTCCGGCATTGTTTTTGGAGAGGGAACACACTGTCTTTTAACCGCGACTGACATAACCGACAGAAAACAGGCGCAAAAATCCATACTGGATAGCGAGGAGAAATACCGCCTTTTAGCGGAGCATATGAAAGATGTCGTATGGCTGATGGATATGGATTTTAAGGTCATCTACCAGAGTCCTTCATCTGAAAAGTTACGAGGTTTTACCTCAGAGGAGATGAAAAATCTGCCGATAGAAAAAACCCTTACACCGGAATCATTAAAGCGGGCATTGGAGAACTTTCAGCGGGAAATGCCGCGTATCATGCATGATCCTGAGTACTCCCCCTTAACCATACTGGAACTTGAGTATTATTGTAAGGATGGCACGACAATTTGGTTGGAGAACAAATTCAGTATCATACGCAATGCGAAAGACCGATCCCTTTCAATTCTGGGTGAGGGGCGGGATATAACAGACAGAAGGCGCGCCGAGGATACGCTAAAGAGATCGTACGCTTTACTGGAAGTCACCCTGGAATCCATTCACAACGGTATTCTTGTTGTAAGTGCCCAGGGGAAAGTGATCAAGACTAACGCTACATTCGCAAAGATGTGGAATGTCCCGGATGATCTGCTCGCAAGAGGTGAGGATAGCTTACTGCTGGAATTTGTAGTAAATCAGCTTTCCGATCCAGGGGAGTTTATCTCTAAGGTCGGGGAATTATATGGCAAACCTGAATCGGAGACCTTCGATCATATTTATTTCAAAGACGGGCGGGTCTTCGAACGGATTTCAAAACCAATGTACCTTGATGGCCTTCCGCAAGGCCGGATATGGTCTTTCCTTGATATTACAGCAATGATAAATAAGAATGAGGAATTGGTTAAAGCCAATGCTGAAAAAGATAAATTCTTCTCCATCATTGCCCACGATTTGCGAAGCCCATTCAATGCATTTCTGGGGTTTACACAAATGCTGGTGGAGGAGCTGGATACCTTTTCATTAAGCGAACTTCAAAAGATTGCTTTGAGTATGCGGAAATCTGCGACCAATCTCTTCGGGTTGCTTGAAAACCTTTTGGAGTGGTCGCGCCTGCGCAGAGGTATTACAAATTTTGAGCCTGAAACATTTCTGTTGAAGTCCTTTGGTGAGGAAAGCTTGAAGTCGGTTTTTGAACCGGCTGACAAAAAGGGAATTCAGATCAGATATGAAATCCCTGAAAATATTGAAGTTTATGCCGATCGGTATATGCTTGGATCAACCTTACGCAACCTGGTATCCAATTCCATTAAATTTACCCACCCGGGAGGCTTTATCACCATTGCGGCAAAGTATAATACCGATAATTCAGTCCAAATATCCATCAACGACACGGGCATCGGCATGAATAAGAATATGAGCGAAAATCTTTTCCGCCTCGATGAACAAACCAACCGCAAAGGTACCGAAGGAGAACCCAGCACCGGACTGGGTTTGATCATCTGCAAGGAATTTATCGAAAAACATGGCGGAAAGGTATGGGTGGAGAGTGAAGTAGGGCAAGGTTCAGTGTTCTGTTTTACCATTCAAAGCCATTTGTAAATGGTTTATTGTTTTTCGCCTGATCCAATGATTGCATTATCTTGGTTTTAGATGTAAGTTTGTATCCGGATTCACATAAAATATCAGTTGCAAGCTCATAAATCATTCTTAATCATATATATAATATTGTATTACAAATATTTTTCTGTTGATAAACCGCCAATTTTTTCAGAATGCAGGGAAATATTTTCAGTGAGCGTACCCTACGGGTGTGTTCCGTTTGTTATTTAAGTTACATTTGGATGATTTTCGGTACCCACAGGAATTGACATGTGCAAAGATCCACACGCTTCTTTTTGTTAACGAGGAGTGCACGCTATTTTTCTTACCCAGATATTCGTTACTAAGTCGCAAGCATTTTAATTTACCGCAAAGATTTCGCATCCAAATCTTTGATTTATTGATTACCTTTACAATACGTTACCATACAAATCAGCGTTGAATCACAATCCTTTTCCCATGCCCACCAGGAAGCAAAAATCAAAAAATCAGGCAAATGACTCGTTATCAGTCATATACGCTCCAATCCCTCCACATAACAAAAATGAAATCAAGCAGTTTCCCATCGTTGGCATCGGTGCGTCAGCAGGCGGGCTTGAAGCATTGGAGCTATTCTTTGGAAATATGCCCAGGAACAGCGGGATGGCATTCGTGGTAATTCAACATCTCGACCCAAACTACATTGGCATGATGCCCGAGTTGTTGCAACGAAGCACCTCCATGAAGGTTTTCCAGGCAAGCGACAACCTTAAAGTGAAACCGGATTGTGTGTATGTGATCCCGCCCAACAAGAGCCTGTCGATGCTCCGGGGCACGCTGCATTTGTTCGATCCGGTTGAATCACGCGGATTGCGTTTACCCATTGATATTTTCTTCCGCTCGATGGTCGACGACAGGCAGGATAAAAGCATTGGCATCATCCTTTCAGGCATGGGCTCCGATGGTAGCCTGGGGCTGAAAGCCATTAAAGAAAAAAATGGCATCGTACTGGTGCAGTCGCCCGACTCGGCCAAATTCAATGGCATGCCCACCAGCGCCATCGATGCCGTAATTGCCGATGTAGTGGCGCCGGTTGAGGAATTGCCGGCCAAACTCATCGCTTTGCTGAAGTTTATCCCGGTCTTAAAAACAGATACCGAATTAGATAGCAAAGTGTTAAGCAACCTCGATAAAATTATCATCCTGTTGCGCGAACAATCAGGCCACGACTTTTCGCTATACAAGAAACAAACCTTGTTTCGCCGCATCGAAAGGCGAAAGGGCGCTCACCAGATTGACAAGATACACACCTATGTCCGCTATTTGCAGGAAAATCCCAAAGAGGTCGAAATTCTTTTCAAAGATTTGCTGATTGGCGTTACCAGCTTTTTCCGCGACATCGCGGTGTGGGAAATGCTCAGAGAAAAAACGCTCCCCGACCTGATCAGCGAATTACCCAACGGTTATGTGCTGCGTGCCTGGGTTTCAGCCTGCTCCACCGGCGAAGAAGCCTATTCCCTGGCCATGGTTTTTAAAGAAGCACTGGAAAAAGTTCAAAACCGGAACAATCTGACCTTGCAGATATTTGCCACCGATCTCGACCCTGATTCCATTGAGATTGCCCGAAAAGGTGTTTACACCCAGAACATCATCTCCGATGTATCCCCCGATCGCCTGAGCCGGTTTTTTAGTCCTGATGCGCAAGGCTTCAGGGTAAATACGATCATTCGCGAAATGGTGGTGTTTGCTCCCCAGAATGTGATCAAAGATCCTCCCTTCACCAAACTGGACATAATCACCTGCCGCAATATGCTGATCTACATGGAGCCGGAATTGCAGGGAAAGCTGATGACCCTGTTTAACTACAGCCTTATCCCGGGTGGAATCATGGTGCTTGGCATAGCTGAAACAATGGGTAACCGCGACGAAGGGTTTGAAGAGATTGACAGCAGGAATAAAATTTTCAAGCGCACAATAACATCCCGGGCGCCCGGACTCATTGATTTTCCAAGCTCCTTTTACCCCAAAAAAGCAACAGCAACAAAGGAGAAGATAATACCAACAGCCGCTGAAGGCATCCGAACCCTTGCCGATCAGGTATTGCTACAGCGCTTTGCCCCGGCCAGTGTGCTGGTAAACGACAAATGGGATATCCTTTACATGACCGGCCTCATCGGGAAATATCTTGAACCGGTTGCAGGAGAACCAAACTGGAATATCCTTGCCATGGCGCGGGAAGGATTGCGCGAAGCGCTACCTGGTGCCTTGCGCAAGGCCATGCAAAACTTCGACCCGGTGATCGTGCGAAATGTTAAAACCGGAGCCAACGGAGATCCCCGTTTTGTGGATGTTACGGTTCAGCGAATCGAAAACCCCGGTTCGCTCAGGGGCATGACCATGGTGGTGTTTGCCGATGTGCCGGCTCCGGTTGAACAGAATACCCTGAACCCGAAAACGGGTAAACGACGTACGGGCGGAAAGCTGAAGGAACGGGAAAATCAATTTCAGCGATGCAATGAGGATCTGCAAAGTACCCGTGAAGAGATGCAGGCATCGCAGGAGGAGTTGAAGTCAACCAACGAGGAGTTGCAATCAACCAACGAAGAGTTGCAATCGACCAACGAGGAACTCACCACATCCAAGGAAGAGATGCAGAGCATGAACGAGGAACTGCAAACAGTCAATTTCGAACTGAAGACCAAGATCGCTGATTTTAAACAGGCAAACAACGACATGCAAAACCTGCTTAACTCGATCGAAATTGCCACTTTGTTTCTCGACAAGGAGTTGAACATCCGCAGGTTCACCGACCCTTTATTACATATAATGAAAATACGCAATTCGGATTTTGGCAGGCCATTTACCGACATAACCACTGATTTGCAATACCCCGAAATGTTAAAGCATGCCCGGGAGGTATTAAAAACCCTGACATCGGTTGAAACGCGGGTTTCAACAACCGACGGAAGGTGGTTTAGGGTCAGAATTATTCCATACCGCACGCTCGATGACCGGATCGAAGGGTTGGTGATCACATTTATCGACATCACCACAACAAAAAATTTAGAAATCGAATTAGCCTTTATCAATGATGAAGAAAAAACAAAACGGGTGGCAGAATTAATCCTTGCAAACAAGGAGGTTATTTTTCAAACCAAAGAAAAGGAAGGACTGGAAGCAGAACTAAACAAGGCGATTGAAATATTAAAAGAACATAATCTTTACAAAGCATGAAAGACGATCCGGGAAATCGGATGGTAAAAATATTGCATCCCTGACGGGATGGGAAAACGGGAATGAATGGAAATTTGTGCCTTTAGGCACAAAATGTTTATAGAAAATCCGGAATACGGTGAAAACATTGTGCCTTTAGGCACAAAATATTAGTAACAACATGAAGAAAGACAAAGCGAACCATGAATCTCAAAACCTTCGGCAAAAAGGCAGAATTGACTGAATTACATCAGCAGGCATTAGACCGGCTCCAAAAAATCGCCAGCATGGTGCCGGGTGTCATATACCAGTACCAACTGCGCCCCGATGGAAGTTCCTGTTTCCCTTACGCCAGCGAGGCCATCCTGGAGATTTACCGGGTAAGCCCGGATGAAGTTCGTGAAGATGCATCAAAGGTATTTGCAAATCTTCATCCCGATGACCTTGACGGTGTTGCCGCTTCCATTCAGGCATCGGCAAAAGACCTTACCCCCTGGCAACATGAATACCGCGTGAAATTTTCCGATGGCACAATCCGCTCACTATACGGCAACGCGTTGCCGCAGCGGGAGGCTGACGGATCAGTAATCTGGCATGGGTTTATCACCGATGTCACCGACCGGCTCAATGCTGAAAAGGCTGCCAGGGAAGCCGACCGGTTGTTACGGGATAATAATTCAAGGATGGATCTTGCCATGCAGGTGGCAAACATGGCCTGGTGGGAAATGGATGTTGCAACCGGTAATGTCACTTTCGATAAACGCAAAACTGACATGCTTGGTTATTCTCCCGAAAAATTTACCCATTACAAGGATTTTACCGATCTGGTTCATCCTGCTGATCATGACAGAGCCATGGATGCCATGCGCAAACACTTCATGGGGGCGGTTGATAAATATGAAGCTGAATACAGAATCCTGACCAGATCAGGTAAATATAAATGGTTTTATGATATTGGTTCTGTGGTCAGTTGGGATTCCGGAGGGTTACCTCTTTATGTAAGAGGACTGGTTCTCGACATCACCGATCGCAAGCAGATGGAGGAAGAACTGAAACTTGCATCTGTGCGTTTGGAATTAGCCGCCCGTGCCGGTGGTATTGGTGTATGGGACTACGATATTGTGAACAACATCCTTTTCTGGGACAACCAGATGTTTGAACTTTATGGAATTGAAAAAAAGGATTTCACCGATGGGTATGATACCTGGAAAACGCTTATTCACCCTGATGATTTGGAACGAAGCCTGCAAGAAGGAAAAAATGCGGTACGCGGTGATAAAGAGTATGATATTGAGTTTCGGGCCATCTGGCCCGATGGTTCTGTTCATCATATCAGGGCTAATGCCGTTGTTCAGCGAAACGAGGCAGACCACAGCATTCACATGATTGGTACGAACTGGGACGTCACTGAACTAAGGCAGGCAGAAAAAGCAAAGCTGGACGATTCGGAAAACAGGTATCTCTCCATTTTTCAGGGAACTCCCGATGGAATTATCATCGCCGATCCGGAAACCAAAATGATCATATTTGCAAATCCCGCACAATGTCAAATGCTTGGATATACTGAAGAAGAGCTGAAAATGATGAATATTGCCGCGATTCATCCTGAAGAAACATATCAGCAATTCAAAGCCGAGTTTAATAAACAGATACACGGGGAGAAGACTCTTCCCCATGATATTCAATGTCTTAAAAAGAACGGAGAAATTTTCTATGCGGATATTTCTTCGAGTATCCTTGATATGAATGGCCGGCAATACATTGTGGGCTTCTTCAGGGATATCACTGAGCGCAGGGAGGCCGAAGTGGCGATTAAAGAAGCCCTGGTAAAAGCAGAATCGGGCAATCGTCTTAAAACCGCTTTCATGCAGAATATTTCCCATGAAGTCCGTACTCCGCTGAACGGAATTCTTGGCTTTGGCAATTTGCTCATTGAATCAGACCTCACAGACAGTGAGAAACAGCAATATGTATCCCTGTTGCAAGCCTCAATCGACCGGCTGGAAAATACCATCACTGATTACCTGGATATTTCCCTGATTTTTTCTGACAACATGAACGTCAGTCGAAAATCAGTCAATGTAATGCAAGCGTTTATGAGCCAGAAAAATAAATTCCAGAATTTATGTGATGAAAAAAAACTCGCATTTAATCTGATAATCCCTCCTCAAAATGAATCATTTTGCATTCAAACAGACCCGGAGCTATTCCTGAAAATCATTTCCCATTTCCTTAGCAATGCCATCAAGTTTACCCGGGAAGGTAGCATTACCTTGGGATTTTCGGTGGGATCAGGCAATGTTGAATTTTTTTGCACGGATACGGGTGTTGGTATTGAAAAAGAGGCCCAGGAATGCATATTTGAGAGTTTCGTTCAGGAAAATCTGGCAAATACCCGGGGTCATGAAGGCAGCGGGCTTGGGTTATCAATCGTCAGAGGCCTTACAAACTTACTTGGTGGAGAAATCCGCCTCGAATCAATAAAAGGCCAGGGGTCTTCATTTTTCTTATCCCTGCCGGTAGCATGGGGAGCGCCCGGCAAGGATGAAACCGCCAAAGCAAGAAACCGATATTCCGCATCAGGAGGATTAGAGATCCTGATTGTTGAAGATGACTTTCTCAACCTTACATACATCGAAACCATTTTGAGAAAAACCGATTCGGTTATTTACAAAGCAGTCAATGGCCTGGAAGCGGTTGAATTATGCCGTAAACATCCGGGAATTTCTATGGTACTGATGGACATTAAAATGCCTGTGATGAATGGATTTGAGGCTGTCCGCGAGATTCGGAAATTTAACAACAATGTGGTTATTATAGCACAAACGGCTTATGCACATGCCGGCGTCAGGGAAGAGGTCTTTTCGGCAGGTTGCAATGATTACATTACAAAACCCATTAAAAAAACTGTTTTACTGGCTTTAATTGATACTTATTTCAAAATGCAATGAAGATAGTTACCACCGAATCGCAAACCACAAACCTTCGCCAAAAGGCAGAAGAGTTGCTGAAAATGAAACCATCAAAAGCTGATTCATCGCTTTCGGCCATCGAAACAGCCAAACTCATTCACGAACTGGAAGTACACCAGATTGAGCTTGAATTGCAGAACGAAGAACTTGTCGTGGCGAGATCAAGTATACAGAATATTGCTGAAAAATATACAGAGTTGTACGATTTCGCCCCTTCGGGCTATTTTACACTTGACAACACAGGAGCCATTCTGGAGTGTAACTTCTGCGGTTCAAAAATGTTATGCAAAGAACGCTCACAGTTAACAAACAGAAGTTTTGCCCTTTTTGTTTCTCCCGATACCAGGGCAATTTTTAATCTCTTCATTGATAAAGTTTTTCAAAGTATAAGCCAAGAAACCTGCGAGGTTAAACTGTTAGTTAATAGTGACATCCCAACGTATGTTCTGCTTACCGGTATCATCACCGAAAATCAGACGCAGTGTAATATCACCATGGTTGATATAACCCGGGGCAAGCTATTGGAGGAAAGACTACTATTCATTAGCAAAGCTGTTGAATCTGCAAGCGATGCTATTGGCATCTCTGATGCCCAGGGACACCATATTTATCACAATAAAGCATTGTCTGATTTATTTGGATTTGCCACTGCAGAAGAATTGCAGGCGGCCGGGGGTGGGTTCAAAGTAGTCAGAGACCCGGGAGTTGCCAAAGAAATGTTCGATAATATTATGAAGGGAGTACCCTGGGCGGGCGAGTTGGAAATGATAACTAAAAGCGGGCATATTTTCCCTGCCTATGAGCGTGCAGATGCAATTACAAACAGCGAGGGAAACATCGTTGGACTTATTGGCGTTATAACAGATATCACCGACCGAAAGCGGTCGGAAGAGTCTCTTAGGGAGATACAGAATAAGCTTAGTAAAGCGAACAAGCTGGCACATTTAGGAATCTGGGAATGGGAAGCCAATACCGACACCGTAACATGGTCGGAAGAACTTTATAATATTGCTGGTCTCGACCCGAAGCTTCCGGCTCCCTCATACAAGGAACATGTCAACCAATATACTCCGGAGAGCTTTAAAATTCTTAATGCCCTTGTTGAAAAAGCCATGGAAACCGGTGAATCATACGAGGCCGAACTGGAGCTTATCCGCCCCGATGGCGACATCCGCTATGTAAATGCTTTTGGCGGTGCAAAACATGATGCCAAAGGACTAATCCAAGGACTTTTCGGCGCGCTGCAGGACATCACCGAGCTCAAGCAGGCAGAAATAGAACTCATAATGGCCAAAGAAAACGCCGAAGAAAGCAGAAACAGGTTTCAACGTATTTTTTTTGGTGCACCTACAGGAATAGGAGTTGTAAAAGACAGAATAATCACTGAGGTTAATCCGAAGTTATTGGAAATTACCGGGTACTCGGAGGGCGATCTCATAGGGCAAAGTACGCTGATACTCTATCCTTCGAAAGAAGAATTTGATTATGTCGGGAAGGAGAAATACCGGCAATTTAAGGAAACCGGAAGCGGCACGGTTGAAACAAAATGGCGTAAGAAAGACGGAACAATTATAGATGTAATGCTTTCATCAAGCCCGATATTTGCAGGCGATTATCACAAGGGCCTAACGTTCACTGTATTTGATATTACTGCACGCAAGCTGTCGGAAGCGATATTCAAAGACATTATTGAAAAAAATCCGTTGTCAATTCAAATTCTGAATCTGGATGGATTTACGATTCAATCCAATTCGGCACATACCCGGCTTTTTGGCGCTACTCCCCCTGCCGACTATTCAATTTTTAAGGACACTCAATTATTAGCGCAAGGGTTGGGAGAATTATTTGAACAGATTAAAAACGGTGAAATTGTGCACTTCCCCGATACTTATTTCAATGCCCATGATGTTGACCATTCTTTTCCGGATGTGCTGGCCTGGATCATGACAACTGGATTTGCCTTAAATGACAGCAACGGGGTGCCCGAAAGAATCGTTTTAATGCACGAGAATATCACCGCCCGAAAGCATGCTGAAGCAATGTTCGAGGACATTGTCGACAAAAATCCGTTATCCATTCAAATTGTTGATAAAGATGGTTATACGATCACCGGAAACCCGGCATATATTAAGCTTTTTGGTGCATTCCCGCCTCCCGGTTTTTCAATTTTTGCCAACCTCGAGGGCAAGAGCCCGGAGCTTGAGAAGTTAATTTTACGTGCCAAAAATGGAGAAGTAGTTAATCTACCAGATATCTGTTACAATACAAAGGATGTTTCTCCTGATTTACCGGATAATCCGGTTTGGATACGTGCCCTAATTTTCCCATTAAATGATAGCGCAGGAAAACCCGAACGCTATGTTTTGATGCACGAGAATATCACTGAACGCAAGCTGGCTGAGCAGGAATTGATCATCGCCAAAGAACACGCTGAAGAAAGCGACCGCCTCAAATCAGCCTTCCTTGCCAACATGAGCCACGAAATCCGTACGCCCATGAATGGCATTTTAGGCTTTGCTGACTTGCTGAAGGAACCTGAACTTACAGGCGAAGAGCAGCAAAAGTACATCAACATCATCGAGAAAAGTGGCGCCCGTATGCTCAACATCATCAACGATATTATTGATATTTCGAAAATTGAAGCGGGACTGATGGAAGTTGATATAAAGGAGTCGAACATTAACGAGCAGATAGAATACATTTATACCTTTTTCAAACCAGAAGTTGAAGGAAAAGGAATGCATCTTTCCTTTAAAAATTCCCTGCCGGCAAAGGAAGCCCTCATTGAAACTGACCGTGAAAAAATCTACGCCATTTTGACCAACCTCGTCAAAAATGCCATTAAATATTCCGATAAAGGTTTCATTGAATTTGGGTACACCCTCGTAGAGACGCAGCGCGCTGCGTCCGTAGAGACGCAACGCGTTGCGTCTCTACGGTTTTTCGTGAAGGACACCGGCCTAGGTATAGCCAAAAACAGGCAGGATGCCATATTTGAACGCTTTATTCAGGCCAATATTAACGATAGTCATGCGTATCAGGGCGCCGGACTGGGATTATCAATTTCCAAAGCTTATGTCGAAATGCTTGGGGGCAAAATCTGGGTGGAGAGTGAACCCGGAAAAGGTTCAACATTTTATTTCACTATACCTTATAATACTAAAAAGCAGCTACAACACATTATTGCAAATGTTGTTTCGCAAGAAGATGAATCAGGGCAGATAAAAAACCTGAAAATATTAATTGCCGAAGACGACGAAACCTCGGATTTGCTCATTACTGCGATGCTCAAAAAAAACAACTACGAAGTTATACATGTAAACAGCGGAGATCAAGCCGTTGAGGCATGCCGTAATTCTTCCGGCTTTGATTTGATTCTGATGGACATCAGGATGCCCGGAATGGACGGATATGAAGCAACCCGTCAGATCCGTCAGTTCAATAAGGATGTGATCATCATTGCCCAAACAGCCTATGGACTGTCAGGCGAACGGGAGAATGCCATAGAATCAGGATGCAATGATTACGTGGCGAAACCCATAAACAGAGAAGAACTGCAGCAGTTGATGCAAAAATATTTTAGCAAAAATAGCTTTTGAGACAGCCTGTTTTTATATTTCCTTTTTCATGCACCTGATAATCGGCCACCCCGATCAGGTTGCTGTTTTTACCGCCGGTGTGTATGTCCAAAACGGAAGTGTTGGCATCAACAACAGTATTGGGTTTTACGAAAGAAACCAGTATCTCATTTTTTATATATCTGGGTATCATGCTGCCTGTATTATTCTAAATTCAGGCAGCTAAGATAATCTTTTTTTCAGATTTTTTCTTCTACCATCCATCTTATTGAGCTTTTCTTTGCTTCCAGGATCAGGGACAGCAGCAACGCTGACAATTTTGGAGCATGTGTAAAGAGAGGGCCACCCCGTCAGGGTCAGGAAAAACAGGTTTTGCTTTCGGAACTTACAAAGATCCCCGTTAGCCTGAGTGGTTTTGGCGTGATCAGCGTTACCACTTCGAAAAGTTTGATGGTTAAAAAAGGGTTTTTCCACTTTTCATGAATGATTTTCTCCTTTTGCTATCTTTGTGATAGGTTTAACACGTTATCTATGAAGACAAATCTCCGTTTCTTTCTGCTTTTTTTGATTCTAATTGCCGATGGTTCATTGGTTTCAGCACAGCAACGCGGTATGAAGCCGGTACAAGTGACTGTTGAAGGAACCACCACCACGCTTTACAAACAAAGCCATGCCCTGGTTATCGGAGTTAGCGCCTACAACATGGGTCTTCCTCCGTTGCCCGGTGTTGCCGGAGACATTAACAGAATTCAATCAGCGCTGGAAAGCAACGGATTTGATGTAACCAAAGTGCTGAATCCTGATGCGGCAGGCCTGCAAAGGGCGTTTAATACATTCATTTCGCAGTACGGACAAGGCAATGATAACAGGCTGTTGATTTACTTTGCCGGCCACGGATATACCGAGAAAATGCCCTATGGTGAAGATATCGGATACATCTGCCCCATGGATGCGCCCAATCCGCTCAAAGACCCCGGGAACTTTCAGGCAAAGGCTATGCCAATGGGTCAGATTGAGATTTATGCCAAACAGATCAAATCAAAACATGCACTCTTCCTCTTCGATGCATGCTTTTCGGGATCTATATTCTCAACCAGCCGCGCAATCCCTGAGATTATCAGCTACAAAACCACCCAGCCGGTAAGGCAGTTTATAACGAGCGGAAGTGCAGAAGAGACGGTTCCTGATAAAAGCATATTCCAAAGTCAATTCATCCGGGCTTTGAATGGAGAAGCAGATGCAAATAAAGATGGTTTTATTACGGGGACAGAACTGGGAGATTTCCTGCAATCAACGGTGGTCAATTATTCCTATGGTTCTCAACATCCGCAGTATGGAAAAATAAGAAACCCCAATCTGGATAAGGGAGATTTTGTGTTTGTGATAAATACTGCTGCATCGCCCGGAACAGTTACCACGACAACCCAACCGGCAAAAAGACAGGTGGTCATTGAAGAGGCGCAAATTACCGGGGCCATTGAACTTTCTACGGAAGTAAGCGGCTCACTTTACCTCGATGGCGATTTTGCACGGGCGGTCAATGCCAACAGCCGTTATACATTAAAGGATCTTTCAGTCGGAGAGCACACCCTGAAAATTACCGGCGACGAAACCTGGGAAGGCCCGGTTATCGTGGAGCCAAATGGCCTTGCCAAAGTGGATG
>CAIYES010000555.1 GCA_903925275.1 uncultured Bacteroidales bacterium | reverse complement strand
TCCTTCGATCACCTTCGTGAAACAACGAACAAAGTCAACCAGATTGAGGCCGAAGTATCCAAATAACCATAGAATATTATGCTGTCTATCCTGATTGCCGACCAGAGCCTTGACCTGTCCGATGATTTTTCGGTTTCCCTGAACCTCAAATCCCCGATCTTCAACGATGTTGGCGATTATTCCTTTCCCTTCAAAGTTCCTTCCACGCCAAGGAATATGTCAATCCTGGGATGGAAAAATCGATTGGCATCGAGGCAAAGTATTTATGAAACCTATGAAGGCAGTATCCGCTGGAACGGGATGGTTCTTTATACCGGGCAGATAAAGATAAAAACAGCAAATGACAAATCATTTGAAGGTACCCTATACATCAACAAAGGAAACTTCAACTATGAAATCAAAGACCTTCTTTTAAACCGGGTGGACCTGGGCATGAAAAGTTTTCCCAGTGATCAGGATGCCGTCAATTACTTCAACTGGTCGTTGACCCATTTTTATCCGGAAGTTGACTTTTCAGTGCCGGAGATCGCCAACCTTGACTTCTTTGATCCACAGGCAACCAATCCAGAAATGATGGCTTATAATCACATATTTCCAGACGGTTGGCTACACAAAACCACTTCGGACGGTCAAAGCAGAACAATTCTGGTTCCTTTTCTTTACCTGAAATATGTGCTGAACAAGCTGGCCGAAACCTTTGGGTACCGGCTGCAGGATGAATTTTTTACTTCCAGTATAGAGCTTTCCCGCCTGGTAATTTACCATTCGGTAAACCTGAGCGAAGTAATATTCGGCCTTCAGCAGATTTATTACTGCCGTTTCCTTCCAAAGGTGAAGGTGAGTGAATTCATATCCGGTCTGGAAAAGTGGTTTAATTGCTGCTTTCATGTTGACTCCAAGCAAAGGGTTGTTCGGATTGTCAGCAACAAAGAGGTGTTGCTTCGCTCCGAGGTGGTCGAGTTTTCAAAAAATGTTCTTTCAATCTCCCAAGAGATCCCAGAACAGATTACAGGATTCCGGTTTCTGTTGGGACCCGATTCCGGGGATAAGGTTTACCAGGAACAGTTGGATTCGGAAAAAGGAATCACTGACTATATCAAAGGCGCAGTTCAAAGCTTTTCAGATATTCCGCCTTATCCCTTCACCTGGCTCGGTGATATTTATTACATCGCTGATATGAACACCTGGTGGCAGTTGGGAGTAAACCCCATATCATTCCTCATTGAATGGATACAACTGCCAAATGGACCAACCCTGACCGATAAGTTTTTCTACAAATGGGGGGATGATAAAAACAAGTATGAGACAATTTTCTCGTCTCTATCGGATAAGTACATCGTTGTAAGCTGTGGAAACCTGGGAACCGATAAAGACAAAATCACCCCCCGTTTGTTTTTTGTCGGAATTGTTGGTGGTTGGGGTACTCCAGTCCGGCTTAAAGGACTTGCCAATAATGGCAATTTATCACTCAGATATCCTGGACCCAATGGATTATTCAATCTCTATTGGAAAGACTGGGTAAACTGGATCATGGATGATCGTAAGAGTGTGAAAATCGAAAAGCAAATGGATTTCATAGAGTTGAAAAACCTTGATTTTACAAAGCGTTACCGTGTTAACGGCATCAATTATCTTGTCAGTGAGATTGCCGTCACATTGAATAAATCCTCGATCAAATCCGCTCAGCTCAAGTGCTTCACTGCACCCTGATGCTGT
>CAIYES010000554.1 GCA_903925275.1 uncultured Bacteroidales bacterium | reverse complement strand
GGGGTTTGCATCACGCGATTGTTTTGCAGTTTTGCCAAACAATGCCACGTTTAGCACATCGGCTTCGTTAGAATAAACGTAATTTGCTTGTTCCTTGGTAATGTTTGCCGGGATGATATGCTCTTTTATGGCATCGGTGTGTATGTGATAGTTAATTTTAGAAAGGGTGCGATGCAAATTCCATGTTAATTTCAGTCGGTCATTTTCATCATCTTTTAACCTTTGAAACTCTTTGATTAAGTATATTTTAAATTCTGCATTGATCCACATTCCAAACTCAAAAGCAATATCTTTATGAGCATAGGTCCCGCCATACCTCCCGGCTGTCGCTTTTAATCCAATCGCATTTGTCTTTTCAACCCATTCTTTTACACTCAGTTTATAACTATTGAGTCCTGCCTGACTTTTAATTGTGGCGAATTCGCCATAATTAAAATGTGGATTGTAAATGCGTTCCCATATTCCTAAAAATTCAACAGTATTCCTGTTTCTCAGCCAATCAGAAATAAAGAAATCTCCATCTTTGGCTTTCAACATGTCGGTAATCGAAATGTAATCCTCATTTTGAAATTTCAATAAGGCTATCTCTATGCCCTGAACATTTAATGTAGATTTTTTGCTTTTCATCATGCTAAAATTTTAAAAGGTGGGGTAATTCCCAATTCTTTACAAAAACCGGCGATCGTTTGATCAGTTTCTGCAATTAGTTTGTCGAGTTCGATAAGTTCCACCGCCAGTTTATTAATATCAATGCTCTCCTCCGCTTCAAATGTATCGACATATCTCGGGATGTTCAGGTTGTAATCATTCTCTGCAATTTCTTTCAACTTGGCCCGCTTGCTGTATTTGGCTTCTTCAATGCGGTTTCGGTATGTGTCGACTATTTTGCTAATGTCATCATCCCGAAGCATGTTCTGGGTTTTCACCTTTTCATAATGCTGGCTGGCATCAATGAACAGGATGTCTTCAGGGTTTTCACGACATTTTTTATAAACCATGATACATGTGGGGATGCTCGTACCGTAAAAGATATTGGCAGGTAACCCGATTACGGCATCCAGGTAATTGCGGTCTTCAATCAGGGACCTACGTATAAGCTGTTCTGCTCCCCCACGAAACAAGGCACCATGTGGCAGAACGATGGCCATGATGCCATTATCTGCCAACTGAAAGATCATGTGTTGCACAAAGGCGAAATCAGCCTTGCTCGATGGCGCCAGTTTACCATACTGGCTAAACCTGTCATCGGTCATAAACAGAGGGCTGGCGCTCCACTGTGCGGAAAATGGGGGATTGGCAACCACGGCTTCAAACTTTTTATCAATGTGCTGTGGATGTTCCAGGGTGTCTTCCTGCCTGATGTCGAATTGCCGGTAATGCACATCATGCAGGATCATATTCATCCGACATAGGTTATAAGTGGTACGGTTCAGTTCTTGTCCGTAAAAATTATTAACCTCTGCCTCTTTGGAAATTCTTAACAACAGGGAACCTGATCCGGATGTGGGGTCATAGGCCGATTTCAACTTGGTTTTCCCTGTGGTAACAATTTTCGCCAACACTTTGCTTACCCCTTGTGGTGTATAAAACTCACCGGCCTTCTTCCCTGCTCCACTGGCAAATTGACCAATCAGGTATTCGTATGCATCACCTAAAACATCGACAGCAGCATTTTCAAGCTGGAAATCAATGTTGTCCAGGTGAAATAAAACTTTCGAAATCAATTCATTTTTTGCTGATTCGGTTCTGCCAAGTTTGGTACTGGTAAGGTCAAGGTCTTCAAAAAGATTGTCGAAATCATCCTCACTGGCAGTGCCCATTGTGCTTTGCTCAATGTTGGTCAGGATTTTAGCCAGATCTTCGAGGATAAAGTTGTTTTCACCTTCCTTAGTGCTATTGCCGCGTTTCGCCACTTCACTGAACAGTTCGGAAGGTGTCAAAAAATAGCCAAGTTTTTCCAACGCTTCCTCTTTTATTGCTGCGATGTACTCTTTCCCCTGCTCTGTTTTTTCGCCAATCTCTTTATACTTCAGACCATCTTGTTTTAAGATAGAATCGGCATACCGGAACATCTTTTCCGAAAGGTATTTGTAGAAAATAAAACCCAGGATATAGTCGCGGAATTCATCGGCATTCATTTTGCCGCGAAGGGTGTTGGCAATGTTCCAGAGTTGTTGTTCCAGTTGTTTTTTTTGATCTTCTGACATTTAGGAATCGCTTATTTGTATTACGGTTCAAATATACATTTTTATGTTGGGATGGCGGGAATATGACTTTGCCTTTACGATCATTAAAAACGGGAGTTCCGCCCCCAAGGGTGGAACTCCCGAATCATCAGAAGTTGATCTTCTCTTCAGCTTCCGAAATGCTACCATCGAATGATGACTTAAGAAAATCAATCACCTTTTTAACTCCAGGGGTGAAGCTGGTGGTGAAGACATTCCCGTCTGAGTCATTCAGCCGCATAGAGCAGTTGAAATCGTTGGATGAAATCTGGAAACGTTCAAGTTCAG
>CAIYES010000553.1 GCA_903925275.1 uncultured Bacteroidales bacterium | reverse complement strand
GATCGACGATTTTATGAATTTTCATATCATATGTAGCAATGTAAAGGTTTTTATCTTTGCTGTTATACATGATACTGCGCATATTGAACAATTTAAAAGGGTAGCTTTTTACGAAATCGCCGGTAATCGCGTTGTACTTATTAATTTTGTAATTAGGGGTTCCCTCTTTTTTGCTTTTTCCACCGGTACAAGTATAAAAGAACTTCCCATCAGAGGTAATATGAGAAATATTGGCTGGAGAGGGGTCATCGATGATTGTTATAACAGGTCTGATAACCTGGGCAATCAAAGTCACTGATAAAAGTAAGGAAAATATCGCAGTCAGGGTGATTGTTCTCATAGCGCCAAAGGGTTTCATAATTTTTAAGCAAATTTATTCAAACTTTTCCAGTAATGCTGATATTTAGGTAAAATTTTCCGCTTTAAATCCGGTTGCTTTGTTTTTCAAGTCAATACAGACTACCTTCTGCGAAATATCTATTGTGATTTTCTAATGTGACCTATTGTACCTATGTGGTAAAAAATAATTTATTCATATTCAACACAATAGACACATAGGACACATTAGGAAATCACAATAGAGAATACGATGCCAAAATTGTTGTTATCGATTTTTATGAGGTGGGTGTATGAATCAAGATTATTATGTAAGTTTGTATTTATTAATAACGGTTTCTGATGCGTGACTTGATCGAAATAGCCTCTTCGGTAAATCATATTATTAACGACATTAAAGCAGAGGCAGTTGCAGCAGATATTATTGAAAATGGGCTTGACCCGTCGGAAATTGTTGTGATTCCCGATGGTTCATTTACACGCAACTATTCCATGGATGTTTCGTATGCGGAGGTGATAAAATCAGCAAACGGGCAAAAATCATTGGGATTGCATATAACCCGCGATGGGCTGTATGACAGCCTTCCCGAATCCGTTTTTCACGATCAATCCCATGAATCCCTTACCTCCGGCCATGACATGGCGAAATTGTCAAAAAAGCAGAAAATGGAAGAAAAGGAGGCCCGCCTTTTTTTTCTTCCCTTTGAAAACGAAATTTTTACTCATCGGGTACAGATAGAACTTGAAGAGCGGAAAATACTATACCAGTTCAGTGAAAATTTGTTCAACGATGTCTATCCTCAATTCTGGAATCTTGACAGGAGCTTACCGAAAAAATTAGTATCCCGATTTGTACTGATCCTTCATTTGGCAAATAAAATCGTGGGACGGTTAGATTTAACTGAAAAATGCCTGGAGGTTATTCTTGATGAGCATGTGAAGATCAACGTGACCACCAGGAAACAGTGGGAAAAAACATTGCCGGCAACTTCGGTTTTAAACACACCCGGTTTGGGATCCTGCACCCTGGGAGATGATTTAATTTGCGGAGCGTATGTTTCAGATACCGACCCGGTCATGGAGTTTGTTATAGGACCATTAAAAAATACCGCCATAACTGACTATCTTGAAAATGGGGACTGTTCAAGGTTCTTGTCCTGTTTTTACAGTTACTTTGTTCCCATGGAAATGGACGCCGTTACAACCGTCAATGTAAGCAATACACAACAACAATTCATTCTTGGCGATCATACCTCAAATGCAATCCTTGGATTTAACGCCGGGATCTGAAATAATGACATCAAAAAATTAAAAACGGAATCATATGAAAGCACTTGGATTAGGGGTCATTATTGTTCTTTTGGTTATTTCTGTTGCTCTTTTTTCAGTGATTCTGTCACAGGTAAAAGAGGCTAAGAAATATATGAAAAAAACAGTCATCTATCTGATCGTTACGGCACTCTGTTTCGGGATTACCGCCCTCACTGGTTTTATCGGCATGAAGGACGACCTCGTTTCCTACTTTTTTGTGATCCAGGTGCTGATGCTGATCATTGGGGTTTTTCATGCATATCTTTTATACAGACTGTTGCCTTGGGCTTCGAAAAATAAATTTTTGTGGGAATTTTTATTCTCAATCGCCATTGCCTTACTTGGCGCCTTTTTCTTTCTGCTCGCGTATAACTTTCTGCTGAAGGAACATGTGCTCCAATACATATTGCTAACCGCCATTACCTGGTTTTTTGTTCCCTTCTTTTTCATGCAGGCATATAACCGTTTTTTGGCAATTCCTGACCGTATATTCCGGAAGTGGCATTATCCTGTTGGAAAAGATATCGCCGATCCGCTGGATAGCGAACTGGTTTCATTGCTGGTGGTAAGTTTTGTGTTTCATAAAAAAATGAATGACCCTGAAATTACCACATTCAGGGCGAAAGCACCAGCACACATGGTTTTCGGACGGCTTTTTTATTACTTCCTCAACGACTATAACGAACGTCACCGGGAAGGCCCCATTGAATACATTGACCAGGACAGCCATCCACATGGCTGGGTTTTTCACCATAAACCCAATTGGTTGGGTATGAAACGTTACATTGATCCCGATCAAATCATAACAGATAATCATATCCGGGAAAATAGTGTCATTATTTGTCAGAGAGTTAAAGAATAATTACTATGCAGGAACCTTTGAAATACCCTCATGTCAATTGGGTGGATGGCATGAAAATCAACAAGAACCACTTCATCGGCCTTGAAAACGCATTCAGAGATCAAATTAAAGATACCCAGGGCGGCTGGCTGAACGATAAGAACTTTGGCTTGTTGCCTTCGGCGAATGATCCGGATGATTCTCTGAAAATTGTAATGACAGTTGATAATCAAAAAACGTTGCGGGTAAAGGTATTTAAATGCAGAGCTGTAACGCCTGGCGGAGCCAGAATCGAGATTGTTGAAGGTGGTATGAACCCGCAGGGGTTTGCTGTTCCATTTCCGGAAAACACATTCGAACTTACCGGCAATGGGAATGAACCCGTTCTTTATGTTGCGCTCTCAGTTGACCCTTTTGGCCGTGTCCCTTATGGAAATGCGAATCCCGCGGAAGACCCTCCCCGTTACCCTTTTGTAACACCGGTCTACCATGTTCACATTATTCCGGAGGAGCAACTGACCAAAAAGGAGATCGGGCCATGTTTTTTGTTGATCGGCAAGATAAAGATTACCGATCAAAAACCGGAGATGATCAGGGAGTACATCCCCCCCTGCACAACGGTTCAGGGAGCTAAAATCCTGATCCGTATCCACGCAGAGACTGATAAATTCTTTAGTCAGCTTGAACTTGATTTGTTGAAGATTCTGAATAAAATCAGTGAAAAAGAACAAACCAATGTCCTGGCCCGCGTGGTTGCACATCTCTCGGAAAATTTGCTCTATTTTTTAAGTACCGGGATTCTTGAATTCAGATGGAAAATAATCGATCAGCCGCCACTGTTTATGTTTGAATATGTAGCACGATTGGCCAGGTTGATTAAAAATACCATTGATTCACATTCAGGAGAAGCAAAGGAAGAGTTGCTGAACTACTTTACCGACTGGTGCAACCTGAAACAAGGCGATTTTGAAAAGGCACTGCTGAATGCAATCAATTTCCAGTACGAACATTCAAACAGTTATGATACCGTATTGGTGATGATGAAATTTACGGATGTCATCGCTACCCTGTTTAACAAACTGAGTATCCTCGAATACATAGGAAAAAAGAAAGATACCAATATCTTTGTCAAGGAACAAACCGGAAAGAAGAGTTTCTTAGCCGACTAATCATTCATTACTAAAAACAAACCAACAGATCATGGAACCATTAAATAAAAAAGAGAGAACAGGTTTTATCTTTAAATTTTCAGCTTCATTTATCCTGGGGATCCTGATAGTGTTGATCCCGTTTTATTTTTTAATTCAGATGCCGAAATATGAACATTCAAATTTGTCAAAGAATCTCTCGGAGTTGCAACTGCAGATGATCTATCAAAAAGACACCTTTGCCGTTCAGATTGATTCGGTAAAAAGAATGATCAATAAATTTGATTTACCGAATCCCGACATTGGATTAATCGATGGAGAAATCGGTTTGTACATCAGTAAAATCCAGTTGCATTTTATCAACGACACCAGTTGGACCGGAAGGATGTACAAAAACGTTGTCAAATCCTACATCGATCTGAAGGATGCGAAAATTGGAAAAATAAAGTTCGAAAAGAATCTGAACGATTGCAAACTGGAACTTGAAAAAGCAGAAAAAGCAGCAAGTAAACCCGTGGATCCGATGGGTGGGTGATAAAACAAACGCATGACCTCAGAATATTATATTTTTCCATTGAAGCCGGCTGACCTGATCCAGCAGAAAGAGCACCCGCGAATTTCTTTTCAGGACTCAGTTTCGCAGATGATCCATCTGATCACCCTCACCCATTTTGGTGAATATAAACCGGATGACTCACTGGGCTGTGAAATCTGGGACTTTGATTTTGATAATATCACGAACTACCAGCTGTTCAAGGAACAGATAAAGACATCGTTGATCAAAAGCATTGCAAAACATGAGCCCCGGATTTCGCAGGTCAGGGTTGAAATTGACATTCAGCAAGTTGAAACCCGTGTTAACAATAAAAGAACAAAAACCAGGATTACATTGAAAATCAATGGTGTTTTAACCAGGACCAACGAACTGTTTTCTTATACTGACAATTTTTTTATAGGACCTTTATCATATTATTGAAGTTTTTCCCACACGGTTTATGAGAGAGAGTAAAGAAAAGATCAAGAACAGAATGTTAAAAAATGCCTCACGGTTATGGGGGTATCATGATACGGAGGCAGAGAGTTCTTTTGATCCGTTGGTGGGATTGATTATGGGTACCCTTGCCTACGAACTTGAAAAAATATCAAGCGATATACATAGTTCAGAGTCGAGGGTTGTCGAAAAATTGGTTGAATTACTCACCCCTGAACCTGTTGTTGGCACTTATCCCGCCCATGGGATATTGTCGGCACAACCACATCAGCCAACACTCGTTGTCCATCCATCGAACCAGTTTTACCTGAGCAGAAAAGTAAAAAGTACTGTCGATCCTACCCGTACAGAACAACAAAGTATCTTCTTCACACCCGCCGGCAATTATAAATTGTTTAATGGTAAGGTGAAATATATTGCGACAGAGGGGACATTGTTTGAAGTGGACAAAGAAGGTTATAAGGATGCGATCGCAGAGTCAGGCTCCAGATTGGGACATGAGAACAATAAGGTGTGGATAGGAATGGAGTTCGGCAGTGACCTTGAATCCTATGAGGGACTTTCCCTTTTTTTCGATTTGAGAAGCGAAATATATGAAGAAACATTCTATCAGTCACTTGCATTGGCAAGATGGTTTCTCAATGACAATCCGGTTGACTTCGCCGGTGGTTACAACCTGAACAACCATGGTTTCAAGAAAGATGATGAAGCTTTTATTGCGCTTGACTGGGATACCTCTGCAAAGGTGTGTGACCATGTCAACCGGTTTTACAGTAAAAAATTCGTGACCATCACCGGTGATCATCATGTGAAAAATTATCTTATCGGTGCAAATTATCCCCCTTCGCTGCAAGAAACCTTTAATGAAGACGCGCTGGCGAAAATCAAATCCCCTTGTGCCTGGATCAGGCTGGAATTTTTACAGCCTTTGCCAGTTGAAGTTATTGAAAACATCTTTTGTGCGCTGAATTGCTTCCCGGTCATTAACCGGCAATTGAATAAATTTACCTATTCAGTTAAAGAACTGATCAACGTTATTCCATTAAAAAGTGAAAACGCTTTCTTCGATATGAAGAGTGTGACCAACACAAGCAACAATGCTTACAGGCTGAAATCGTTTACGCGTGTTAAGGAGATGGAAAAAGGTTGCTATATTGTGCGACAAGGCGGGGTTGGAAGGTTTGATTCAAGAAATGCAGTTGAAATGTTGAATTACCTGATGGAACTGCTCCGCGACGAAAATGCAGCCTTTACACTGCTTGGCGCAGATATGGTTGCCTCCAATTTAAGGGAAATGAACCAGATTATTGCAAGGCTGGAACAACGGCTAACTGACAGTGCAGCGTTGCGGGAGAGTATTTCATACCTCCTGGTTAAATCTCTTCCCGGCGATGAAACAGTTTATGTTGAATTCTGGACGACCAACGGTACAATGGCCAATAACTTTAAACCCGGAACATCACTGACTGTTTTTTCCGGCAGCGATTTCATGCAGGAGACCGTAAAATTGCTCTCTTCAACGATGGGGGGCAGGGAAAAAATGGATACGGCCGACCGGCTGCATGCATACAGGAGGGCTTTACTGTCGAAGGACAGGGTGGTAACACCTGAAGATATCAAAGCGCTTTGCTATGAGCATTTTGGCAAAATGATCAGCAAGGTTGTGGTGAGTAAAGGCCTTGCCGTAGGACCCACAGCCGGTTCCGGATTGATCCGGACAATCGACATTAACGTTACATTGTCAAAACAGGGAGCAAATTACACAAAAGAAGATATTGCATTTTTAAAAGAAGACCTGAAAATCAAACTTGAAGAGAAATCAATGAATATCCTGCCATTCAAGGTTTTGATTCACTGAGCAAGGAATACCCACTAATATAAAATAGACCACAATGCCTGCCGACGCTTTTGTGAATGCCTATTGGGAGATCCCTATCCGTACTGTAAGACCCGATGGGGCTATGGTGCAGTTTTTCGTTTCGGTAAACCGATACCTGATGAATGTCATACCCACGGATTTATCGGTGAATGCGGAGCGGGTCCGCACTCAGCAGCGTGAAGTAAGACATATGATCAACCAGTCAAACATGCACCATTACAGAACACCGTCACCCGGCCTGGTTCAACGTGTAAGGGTAGGTAAAGGATTACCATCCGAGATAGTATCTGTTCTTACAGCTGGTGTTCATTCCGGAATTTTACCTGGCACCATGGAAGGTTTGCAGCTCTGGGTCGACCACAACATCGGCGTCGATTGTACGGGTTTTGCATCCGCCTATTTTGTAAGTACCGGGCGGATGACGCTCCATGACGCTACCAATGCCGGATGCGGCTACTTTTTCGACGCGGCCCGGCGCTACCATAGAGTTTCTGGAACCAATCAATCCGTGGCCATCTGGGACATCGATCAGATCCAGCCTGATGACGTTATCCTTTGGATGTACGAAAACGGGCAGGAATCAAAACGGCCAGGCCACATCGGAGTGATTTACAGTGTAACCGGAAACATGATTAATTACGCTGAATCAAGCGGGGAAAATGATGGTGCAGGGCATTTTGGTCCGCGCCTTAATCATAAAATGCTTCAGGGACCGGGAACACACAGGCCCCGATATTTCGAACTGGGATCGGCAAATTCAAAAGTGATTATTGTCCGGCCATTTTCACCCTATTCCTTTTTTACATAATCAGCGTGTACAGGGCATGGATGCAGATAATATTAAAACTGTTATCAACCCGTGAAACAATAACAGGCAGACAACAACATCCGGAGGCAGTCATGCGAATGTGGAACAATAAAATATGGATTAACGGGGAATCCGTTATGCGTTTTGGCACTAATGCCATTGAAATGGCACACCGGAACAACCATGGCCAGGCAATGAATTACGAGGTCTCTATCGTACAACTTCTTGATGTAATTGGTCGCAAACAAACTGGGAATATAATTCTTGAGGAAATTATCCGTGAAATGGAGGTTTCAGGTCATATTCTGATCATAACCCCATATACTGAACATCATGGAAATGCATTTACTGCGCCATTAAGTAACTCTGACTTACTTTATACTACACCTCATGGCCGGCCTGTCAGAAATAACGAAGGTGTGGTATTAAATTATCATCACGATGATCCCCGTACACCTCAAATTGAGCATCCGGGGAATCCGATGATTGGCCGCGGTGGCGGAGGCAACATTCGCATACTTTTCAATCCCGGGGATTATGGGCATCATCATTTTACATCGGCTGAAACAGCCGGATTCCGACCGGATGAAATACTCCTTCATGAATTGTTTCATGCCCGACGGCAAATGGCAGGACAAGAAGAACGAGTTCCTATGGGACACCACTTTGATAATCAGGAAGAATTTTATGCAGTCATGGTGACCAATATTTATTCCTCGGAATGTGGCGCAATGTTACTACGTGGTAGTCACGTGCTTCCGTATTTTATGGGATCCTTGGGCGAACCGGGAACGATTAATGACTTTACACCACCTGACTTTACTTCAATTGGTGGACGACCAGGAACAACTGCTGCTCAGGATTTTGTACGCCGGAACCAGGCGTTAATCCATGATTTCTGTTCATCAGAGCCTAATCTTTCAATTCGGATTGGTAGGGTAAATGTCCATTTTAACCCGATACATGAATACCTGATTACCATGGGTTCCTCTACGCGTAGCTGATCTTCCTCATGATTGAATAACGATCTACCAAATGGCTGTTCCCTGAAATGTGTTACCGAATGAACACCTTACTACCTGTGCCTGGTCACCGGGTTGAAGGGAAACAAAATTCCGGGTTCCTGCCTGGACATAGATTCCGCTGAGCAGCATCGATAACTGCTGTAGTAAGCGCGGATCCTGGCCTACACCTTCGCCCCCAAGTGTCAGATATCCACCAGAGATGAATTTCCTGTTAAGCCGTGATAGATATTGGTTTGCCGGTGCAAGGATATGCCCGTCGCCTCCGATCTGTATGATACGTCCCCCCGAATTATCATTGTGAATGCCTGATCCCACGCTCTGGAATCCAGGACGACCATAACCGGTTATAAGTAAATGCTGGATACGATCGTCCGGCCCCAGGTTGTTGAGAACCTGCGTGACCATATCTTTGACATCGGAGGCCAACAAGTTGATACTGCCCATCCAGAGTTGCGATCTGGTGCGAATAGTCCCGGAATTATCAGTAATATAAAAGAACTTGTTCATGTTGAATTATTATGAATTGATTTACCTGAAAACTATATTTCAGATAGGAAAAACTGGAGAGAAAGTGGTAACCGATTGCTATACCCGATCAATGTCACCCTCCAATTAAGACTGTCGGGCAGCCAATCATGATGGTTCCACCATGAGCGGTAGAATCGCCCATCCGTGCAGCCATTTTTCCACCGATAAGCACGGTGGCCGACCCAATCAAAATAGTATCGGGAGGTCCGGTACAGGTAACCATGTCGCCCATGCAGGCAGCTGGTTGGCCGCCGATGAGCACAGTCGGGCACCCGGGAGGAAGAATGGGACCCCCAACATGGGGAACCAGGACAGTAACCATGGGACAAACATGCATATCTCCGACTCTTGCTGCTGGTGGCATGATGATTGATTTTAGTTGATTTTTACGACTCCGCCCTTGATTTCAGTTGTACCGCTGCCATTAACGCTTACTGAGGCTCCTTCAACCGACACCTGGGCATCGCCCTTTATTGTAACATTGCCTCCCTGGATTTGTGTGTCTCCGCTGATGCTGACACCTCCCTTTCCGCTGATTTTAGCTCCCTTTCCAGATTTGATCGTAAGATCATCATTGTCAGTGCCAATTGTCATTTTCTGCTCAGCATTCATGAATATGTTTTCCTTGGCATTGATGTGAATATTTTTGGCGGCTAAAACAAGATCTCCGGTAGAAACAATTGAAAGTTTCTTTTCTTTAAAATTCAATTCGATCGAATTACCTTCTTCTCCTACACCATTAATAATAAGAATTCTGTCCCATCCTTCTCTTTCATCTATAAGTATCTCTGAACCCTTCTTCGAAATAAGATATTTGACATCTTTAAAATCTTTCCCATCAGGATGAGGAGTTGCTTTGCCATTATACATACTGCCAAGGATAAAAGGGTGTTCTGCATCCCCTCCTTCAAAGTCAACAATTACCTCATCTTCCAGTTCAGGAACAGCAAAAAATCCTCTGCCTTTTCCTGCATTCAGCGTGGTAATGCGCAACCAGGGCGTCATCTGGTTGTCATCCTGCCAGAGAAATTTTACGCGTACCCTGCCCAGATTTTTTGGGTCATTTCTGTCCTTTACTACCGCACTCTGGATCTCAGCCCTGGGAGTGGCGTTGGGGTTGGTGTGTCCGGGCATCTGCGCATCAGAAGGGATTCCAACAAAATAATTTTGATAATTCATTGCACTGTCACAATGATGTGAAACAGTGGTGATCAGATATTCACCATAGGCAATATCTCCGCTGTTATCTGATTTTCTGGCTTTGATTTTAACAGAATCCCCTAATTTCAGCAAGGCTGAACTTGCTCCGTTTGCCATGGTCATGGCGATGGCCCTTGCTTTGTTTTCAGTATCAACAATCCTGGTCAGTTCATTATTAAAACCTGTCTCTTCTGTATTCAGGTTTCCATAATAAAAGACCGACTCATCCTGGTATTTTTTCAACGACTCATTGTATAACGACTTCCCGTAACTGTTTAGGTTGCTTGTAGGATCTGATGCGGAGGATTTTGCAGCAAGGGAGGTCTTTTCCATGTAATCATAGAAAACATACCTAAATTTTATTGGATTCATTTGCATGGATAATTCAAAATTCAGCAAATCAAGTCCAAGAACAAGATTTTTTTTGTCCTTACCAGGGGAACCAAAGATCAAATCATGTCCATCAAAAAAGAACCACTCACCATACCGGGTAGCCAAACGATGCAGGAAACTATAATTATTTTCCTTGTACTGAACAATGAAGGGATATTGTTCAGCATTTGTTGGTGAAACTTTTGATTTGACCAGGTCTTTTGGATAGGTTTGCAGGACATCATCGAGAATTTGTTTGAGTGTTTTGTTTTCAAATGAACGGCAACGGGGTACATCATTCAATAAAATATCTACACCATTGCCGGTGATTGTGATCATTCCTGACCCGGTTGCTTCAGTGGTGTGCAGGGAGGTGATGATCCCTTTGAAGAACAGGCGCTGCGCAGAGTCGGAATCAATCCCTTCGATTGAAATGGTAAGGGTGCAGCCTATAAAACCAATAGTACCTGCCAATGGCTCATTATCAGGTGATTCAAGAGCATCCTTATGAAAAATGATGTCAAATTGATGGTGGGTGTCAATACTTTGAAAAATTTTAAAGCTGACGAAATTTTTTAGTTCCCTCCCGTCAATTTCAATGGTGACTTTATCTGCAATTGCCATTATTCAGGTGTGTTATTTGGTAAGGCCAATATCGTTAAGCTTGCCACAGATTGAAAAATTGTGCTCCTGAAATATCCATTTCGCGGCAGGATATGGTAAGGTTTACAATCACTCCTCCCGATTCAGAAAAGATTTGGTCGTAATTGATCAGCACTGCATCGGTGAATGCAACAGTTTGGAATGACTGGCCTGTTTCTTTATCAGAAGCAAGGACAATTTTACCTTTCTTTTTAGCATTCTGTGAAAACATCCAGGAATAAATGTCAAAGTCATTGAGGTCCTGTATTGACAAATGGATGATGCCTCCGTTCACCCTTGAGGTTGGTTGCCCTGTTTGGCCGATTGATTGTGAGAAACTGAAATTGAAGGAACTTATCGGAATACCATCCTGACTCGTTGAGTGCCCTTCAATGTGTAATTTTGCTTTAAATGCCATAGTAATCCCTCATTTGGAAAATGTAAAACGGATGGATGAAAAACATGTTTTCATCCATCCTGAAAAAATTACCGTTTGATCGTGATTACTCCGGCCAGTCGTTATCGATTTCAGCGTTTCCTACTGTTACCGTACGTGCAGAAATTGATACACTCATCATCATGGTATCTCCACCAAAAGATTCAGCATAACTTGTTACATATCCATCCTTAAAATCAATTTGCTTCATCTTCTGATCCTGGTCGATCTTATTAAAAACGATCGAACCATCTTTCTTTCCGTAACTGTCGCAGGCCCATTCCATGATGGAGTTGTCTTCGGAAGATTCGATGACGACATGAATGTCCATTGCTTTCACTTCGGATGTTGGTCTCCCGCTTCCGTCGACTGACTGGTTGAGCCCAAAAGAGCAAGACACTACCTTATAATCGGTCCCGTCTACGGTCATTGTTGCTTTGAATGACATAATTTTAAAGTTTAGAGGTTAATAATCGGTTTTATTAGAAAAAGTTAAGCTTGTTCATATTTTGAATCCCAGTCATTCCCATCGTCCCCTTTCTGACCGTCCATTTTTATCATAAAGTTCTTGGCAGGGAAATAGGGCTTCATGTTCACATCAAGGTAAATCCTGTCTTTCTGCACCGGATCCTGCTCAAAGCGTTTTATTGTAAAGCTCTCGATGAGTTTTCCAGGTCCGGTGATGCTGTCGAGAAAGCGTACGATCTGGGATTGAATCTCCTTTTTGGTTTTGATATTAAAGTTCTCAAAAGCCCGGCGATTCAGGAAATCCATCAATACCTTGGTGACATAATCGAAAACCCTCACTACGGAATAGGTTTGTAACCCCAGGTTGTCTCCGCTGAAAAGGGTCTTGGCTGAAAAGGCCATCACTTTGCCATATTCATTCACCATTGGAACCAATCCTAATTTTTCTAGGCTTGCGATCTCGCTCTTTTTAAGGTCATATCGAACACCTTCCACTTCACTAAGTCCGCCATGTTTTTTGCCGGCTGCTACCTGCGACATCAGGGTATTGTAGATAGTTCCTGCCAGGGCTGATGACGGGGGAACATAAAGTTCGTCCTCCTCGCCGATCTCGGCGAATTTTTTTCTTCCAACCAACCAGTTGCAGGCCATCATGACATTGGAGCGATAGATATCTCCACCGGTCAGGTTAGCTGATTCGAACATTTCCATGGTATCGTCGGGGTTATCGAGATGTTCAAAATCGGTGACAAGCATGACTTTGTTGTCATAAGCCATTTTGGCCCATTTTTCAACAACCATGTTTGATCCCATATATCCTGGTACAACCAGAAGACTGTAATTATTTCGCAGATCCAACCGGTCGAAGTTGTTCACCAGTTCTCCGGAAACTGCATCGATGAAACGGGTATCATCAAGGTCTTTGATCTGATCAGGGGCAGCATTCATGATCGAGAAATTTTTAAGCTTGTCCTGACCGGTATTTTTGAAGAAAAGTGCGACTGAACGATAGGCTTGTTCAAGTTCCCTGGTTTCACTCACAGCCTTCGACAGGTTATCTTTCAGCGTTTTTTCGGCAACCATTGAACTTTTCTCGCATTGGTCGACCATCTCAGATACATTTTCCGATGATTGGATGATGGCAGCCCAGAGTTCAAGCACCTTTTTCAGGTCTTCACGTTCCTTCTTTTTTGCAGATTCTGTCAGAAAAATCTTTTTACGTGCTTTCCGCTCAGGATTTACATTCTGTACCCCCTCAATGGCTGCTTCCAAAAGATCAAACCCTCCAACACCGGCTAATTTATTAATACTGGTTTGAAGTAATTCCTCCGGTTTCTCAACCTGCTTGATATCTGAAGCAACTTTTTCTTTGAATTGCTCAATATTATTTTCTTGTCTTTCTTGCTGTTCCATAAAAATAAATATTAAAAGGTAAAAATCAAATTAAAACAAAGAATCGTTGGTTTGCTTACGCCTGCTCGATTTCTTTGATCATCGCATAGATCGAGCTAAGCAACGCCTGCTTGGTATCACCGTTTTCAAGCGCTTTACGCATCATCTTATTGGATTTTAATTGCTTGATAACCTTTTGCAATTGCTCTTTTTGCATGGTAAGGTTCTTTAGAAATTCACTTTGAGCTGTAATGCCTTTGATACCAAAATCGGCAAGATTTCCGAATTTCAGTGTTTCCTCTCTTGAAACCCCTTCGCTATCCTGAAATTCGACAGCAATGTTTGGCTTGAAGTTCTCAAAAACATCATCAATTTTTGTCAGTCCCTGAACAACCTGGGGCTTAACAGGTGGCTCGGCAGTGAGCTTCTGGATCATCAATGTCCGGTTTTGCTGAATTTCACTGATGGCTTCACTGGCATCACCTTTTACTTCCGTACCGCCAATTCCGTATGTTTCCATAAATAATTATTTTAGTTTGATTTTGTATTGCTTAAGATAAGTACAAAGATATAGTTATATTATTTTGTTTTCCAAACAATTTCACCTTGTTCGTCAGTATTTAGTAAAACTTTTGATCCTCTTCCAATTTCACCGGCGATGATCATTTTTGACAATGGTCTTCTCAGCTTCGTTCGGATTATCCCGATAATGGGACGAGCGCCGTATTTAGGCGTGAAACCCTCCATGGCCAATTTCTTTTTGGCAGCTTCATCAATCTCAAGTTGAATTCCCTGCAGATCTAAGGATTTTAGCAGATTTTTAAGGTGGATATCAAAGATCTTTACAATGTTTTTTTCATTAATTGGTGCAAATGGAACGATTTCAGTCAGACGACCCAGGAATTCAGGACGAAAATGTCGTCCCATGATTTCCATCAGATCGTTTGATGCTGGAATTTTATCTTTGCTAAACGAGTCAATGATGAAATCGCTACCAATGTTGGATGTGAAAAGGACGACTGAATTCGAGAAATCCCCTTCTTTACCAAGCCGGTCATGCAACTTACCTTCATCCAGGATCTGAAGGAAAATATCGAACACAGAGGCGTGTGCTTTTTCAATTTCATCAAATAAAACAACCGAATAGGGCTGTTGCCGGATTTTATTGACCAACAATCCTCCTTCCTCATATCCGACATATCCCGGAGGTGCGCCATACAACAAGGCTGCAGAATGTTCCTCCTTAAATTCCGACATATCGAAACGGATCATGAACGACTCATCCTGGAATAGAAACTCTGCCAGTGATTTGGCGAGTTCCGTTTTTCCGGTACCGGTTGGACCCAGAAAAAAGAATGAACCAATCGGCTGGCCCGCTTTATTGAGGCCGGAGCGTGATTCGAGGATGGCTTCGGCTATACTCTTGATTGCATGATCCTGCCCGACAACCCTTTTTTTCAGGATGTCGGCCATGTTCATCAACCGGTCGCGTTCCTGGGTCTGCACTTTTCCGATGGGTATACCGGTTTTATTTGATACGACGGCTGCAACATCCGACTTTTCAACGGTTTCTTTTTCTTGAGTTGCAATAATCTCAAGAGCCGCCAACCGGTTTTTAAGATTGCTCATCAGTTCGGCGTTATCTTCGATCTTCATCGGATCTGTTTCATCCTCCAACTGGCCAAGCAGTACCGGCGATAATTTATTGGCCATCTGGGCATAAAACCAGCGCAATTCCTTCAGAAGTTCTGCTTCAGATAGTTCTGCCTGTTGCTTTTCCAGCGTTTCCATGGCTTGTTTCAAAACAGAAAGTTCGTTGCCGGATGTGTCTTTCATCATGCGAACGCCGGCCATGGTACGGTCGATCAGGTCAATGGCCGAATCGGGCAGGCTGCGCTCCTTTAAATACCTTTTAGACAAACGGATTGATTCGCTCAGTAGATCTTTCCCCACTTTGATTTTATGATGGGTTTCGTAGACGGGAGCAACACAGGCAAGCATCCGCAGGGCTATATCTTCGGTAGGTTCCTCCACCTTGATGATCTCAAACTGACGGTTGAATGCTTCATCGGTTTCAATGAACTTGGTGTAATTATCGATGGAAGTGATGCCGATGATGGTAAGGGCCCCCCGCGAAAGTTCAGGTTTTAAGAGATTAGCCGCACCTGATGCTCCTGCCTGCTTATCCAGAAGGGTGTGTATCTCATCGATGAATAAGATAGCCTTGTCAAACTGGACAATCTCTTTGATGATATTTTTTAGCCGGTCTTCTACCTCACCTTTATAAGAAGCGCCTGCAATGAGGGCTCCGAAATCCAGCTCGAAAACCAGCGCTTCTTTTAAGTTTCCAGGAACATTCTGGTCGACGATGCTTTGTGTAAACCCGTTAACCACGGCTGTTTTCCCAACACCGGAATCTCCAATGATCATCACATTGGGTTTCGATCTCCTGCCAAGAATTTCAGCGATCATCCGTATCTCCCGGTCACGGCCAACCACCGGATCCAGTTTTCCCTGACGGGCAAGGCTGGTTTTATCGATGCAGAATTTCAGCAGGGCATTTTGTTTTTTCTCCTGGGGGGCTTTTGCTGCATCGCCCGCAGGAGGTGCAAGGACATTTTCAAGATCTGTTTTTTCAATCAATGCATCAATGATATCCTGTGGCTTAACAGGAAAGGTCTTGAGCTGTTCATAGGAAAAACCAACGCCAGGAGTACTCAGAGAGGCCATGACACACAAAGGATCGACATTGTCTTTCGACAACTTCAGCCGGATGTTATCGGCTTCAAGCATCACGGCCAGTAACTGTTCATCGGCCGGTGGCATTTCTTTGACTTTCCCGGTCTTGGGGCAGGTTTCTATCCTTACCTCTGCCCACTCTTCCATGTAATACACATCTTTTGAAAGAGATTCAAGAAATTGTCTTATTCCTATATCTTTGTGCAAGAGCGCTTTCAGCAAATGAGCTGGTGAAAATTTCTCATTGGAGAACTCTTTTGCAAGCGATTGTGCAATGGCAATGGCCTGTTTTAATTCATCGGTGTAATTTAATTGCAAGGAATTACCCATATTTACAGATTTAAGGGAACAGTTAATAATGAGTGGATCAGCTTCGAAAAAAGGAAGGTAATATTAAAATAAGGTACCAAAAATACACAACAATTGGTTAAATGAAACAGATTAATATTTTCAAACGGTGCTCAGACGGTTTTTATTGTTGGGTTCTTGTCTGGTACCAACCGGAACTTCATGAGCAAAACATATCTGTTGATTCGCTTTAATAGCTTGATATGCAACTGATTATAGTTATTTTGAACCGTTGGCGAATTTCTCAGGGACAGTACATCAACACCGTTTGAGCCTCTTTTGAACTATCACGGCTGGAAGCACTAGTACCGAGATACCAGTCTAACAATGATCGCCACTCAACCTTTCCAACATTGATTGGCCCTGGATCATAAATTTTAACTTCCATGTTCCTGATACCTGCCATTACAACAATATGAGTCTTTCCATTTACCCACAGAGGACCGTATGTAGTAAGCCATCGCTGAATTGCCTCGGGTGATGGACTCATGGGGGGTACAGCAACTAATCCCAGGCGATTTGCCAGGGAGAGGATTGCGCCATTTGTAAGCCCTTTGTTTCCATCGCGAATCTTTCTACATTCAGCATCCAACTCGGGTGGAACCAAATTCGGCAGACTCTGCTGCATTTTATTCATCTTCCATTGAATCAACATCTGGGCACTGGCGTACCAACACGACATTTTAAGTGTTTGCGGGATCAGGGTCATTTTAGGAACTTCCATGGTTTTTTTTTTGAGCCTAACCGGATGGCTAAACAGAATTTTTGCAGTTTAGTCCCCGGTTGACAATTGTTAAAAAATTATTTATCAGATAGTTACAGGATAATTGATCAAAAAAGATTTCTGTCTGGTTAAATTATATTTTTCATGTTAAAATACCTGTCAATATTGCGTCCCTAAGAGACTTAACATAGAAGGTCATTTCTTGTACTACCGATATTTTGTCTCAAAAGAGACACTCCTGTAGCAACAGGATATTGGCAGAAAGCAAGTTGAAAAACAATGGTGCATCCCATAGTCCCGTTGAGACAAGATATTGGCAGAAAGCAAGTTGAAAAATAATAGAGGGTTCCGTAGAAGGGACGGCATAAAAAGTAACCGGACAAAAATGAAAAAAAAATCGATTTTGAAGGTTATTCATTAAAAAAATTTATGCGCAATTTGTTAAAGTTCAACCTCACAAAAGTAAATGTTTAATACAGAAAAATCAAGCGGGAAATTGCAGTTTGCAGATTTTATTTAATATTTATCAACTAAATGTTAAACTCCGGGTTTGATTATAGTTTTAGACCGGACTTATCTTTTATTTATCTATTTTTACTTGAATTTGCTTTTTCCCGAGTTAAGGTATCCATTCATTTTACAATGTGCAACAATCAAAACAGAAATAATGAGCCAATATCCTAAAATCATCCTGAAACCTGCAAAGGAAGCCTCTTTGAAACGATTCCATCCATGGGTTTTTTCGGGAGCCTTAATATTCATGAAAACCGAGCCCCAGGAGGGTGACATTGTGGAGGTTTTCTCATACGAGAATAAATACCTTGCAACCGGACACTTCTGTAAGGGTTCAATTGCGGTAAAAGTGTTTTCTTTCAAACAGGGGGAGATCGGTCCTGATTTCTGGAGAGAAAGACTCTTGCGTACATTCGAATTACGGAAACAACTTGGTTTGACGTCAGGTAATCTGACAAATGCCTATCGATTGGTAAATATGGAAGGTGACGGCCTTCCCGGACTTGTAATCGATTTTTACAACGGTGTTGCTGTAATTCAAATTCATAATGCCGGTATGTATAATGCCAGGATTGATTTGGGAAATGCACTGAAAGAGATATATGGTGTAAATCTGGAGACTATTTATTACAAGACTGTAGATTTCACGCCACCAACAAGCCATTCAGCGGAGGATGCATCAGGGCGAATCTCCTCCGAACCCATAACCATCACGGAAACCGGACACAAATTCCTGGTTGACATTGAGAAGGGTCAGAAGACCGGTTTTTTTCTTGATCAGCGCGGTAACCGGATGTTTGCACAATTTTATGGCCGGGGCCGCAAGGTGTTGAATGCCTTTTGTTATTCCGGCGCTTTTTCTGTATATGCGCTGAAAGGAGGTGCAACATCTGTGCATTCGATTGACAGCTCCAGGCAGGCAATTGCATGGGTGAAGGAGAACATGAATTTAAACGGTATCCCCGAAAATTTGCATACAGAGGAGGTTGCTGATGTAAAGAGGTTCCTTACAGAAACATCCGAGCGCTATGATATGATTATCCTTGATCCGCCGGCTTTTGCCAAACACCACAATATTTCGCATAATGCGCTTCAAGCCTATATTTATATCAATGCTCAGGCCATGAAGCGGCTTAATCCCGGGGGGATTCTGCTCACCTTTTCATGCTCTCAGGCCATAAACAGGGAGATGTTCCGGTCGGCGATCCAGGCTGCAGCCATTGAAACCGGGAAGAACATAAAAATACTGCATCAGCTATCCCAGGGTCCCGACCACCCGATCAGCATCTTTCACCCGGAGGGAGAATATCTTAAAGGATTGATACTGGAGGCGGACTAAACCAAAGCTTCGACTATGAATAAAACACTTCCTGTTCCCTCCGAATTTGCCCGTTTATGGCCCCTCGGCGACGACACGGTATTTCTGAACCACGGCTCCTTTGGTTCCTGTCCGAAGTTTATTCTGGAAAAGCAACAGGAATACAGGCAGCGACTTGAAAGCCAGCCCGTCAGGTTTCTGATGCGGGAGATGGAGGAGTTATTTGATCTGTCGAGAAAAAAGGCAGCTTCCTTTGTCAATGCAAGTCCTGATGACCTGGTATTTGTACAGAATGCGACTTCCGGTGTGAATGTTGTGTTCAGGTCGCTTCAATTCAATCCCGGAGATGAAATCCTCTTTACCAACCACATTTATGGAGCGTGTAAACGGCTCCTTGAATTTGTCAGTGAACAAACAGGAGCAAAGTTGGTGGAGGTGGTGTGTGATTTTCCCATTGATTCGCCCGACATCATCCTGGAAGCAATTCTTGAAAATGTCACTCCCCGCACACGCATTGCCCTGATCGATCATATCTCCTCGGCTACAGCGCTGATTCATCCGATTGAAACCATCGTAAGCGAGCTGGAAAAAAGAGGGGTGGATACCATGGTCGACGGTGCGCATGCAATGGGAAGTATCCCGCTTGACCTGACAAAAATCGGAGCGGCATACTATACAACCAATTGTCACAAGTGGCTCTGCAGCCCGAAAAGTACGGCAATCCTGCATGTCCGCAGTGACAAACAACAAGGCATATACCCGCTCGTAATCAGCCATGCCGGACATAAAGCAGAACCCTTTGCCGAAAGGTTTTTCTGGCCCGGAACCTATGATCCCACCGCAGCGCTTTGCGTTGGCGACTCCATCAGCTACCTGGAATCCCTGCTTCCCGGAGGCTGGCCTGCCCTGATGAAACGCAACCATGATCTCTGCCTTGAAGCCCGGAATTTGATTTGCAACATCCTCGAAATCGATCCACCCTGCCCAGATTCAATGATTGCCAGCATGGCGGCCTTTCCGTTGCCGTTGCCGCTTTTAAGCACCCCGCCTGATTATAAAAGTTTTGATCCGCTGCAGGATCGGTTTTTCAGAGAGTTTAATATTGAAATTCCGGTCTGGTACTGGTCGGCGCCACCGATGCGGCTGACCAGGATCGCTGTTCAGCTTTATAATTCGATGGATCAATACCGCTATTTTGGTTCCGTGCTCAGGGATTCCCTAAAACCGTAATCGGCTTTTTATTGTTGAAATACTGACAAAAGGTATTTGTAAAATTCATCGATACCCGCTGGTGGTGAAATACCTGGTTCACCCCACCTGACGACATTCGTTTTGGAATGTTTTTTCAGGATCAGGTAATGGGATATGTTTCCGGGATGGTTGAATTTTAACGTGCTAAGTTCAAGATCTTCAACTTTCTTAAAGATTCTATGGGTTTCGCTTGTTCCGATTTTCTGAAGCTCTTTCAGCTCTCCGGTTACACCTTTGTTTACAAAAAAATGTCCATTGTCGAGTAAGGTGAATTCCTTAAACGTCCCGGTCACACTACCACTGGAACCGACTGTCAGTTGTGCGGCCTGATAGTTTTTCGGAGTATAATGAGTTGATTTGCATGAGAATAATAAAGCAAGTATAAATATGAAGGGAGTAATTTTCATCATAACCTTTTGTTTTAAATCCTGGATGAATCTGACGAAGATAGACAATTAGGCTATTTGGGCTGCATAAAAAATAACTTTTCCGTTATCATTTATTAACCGGGATGTCATTCACATTATCAGATAATATGTAACTTTGAACATGGGCATTGCTGGGTTTATCTACATGCTAGTGCCTGTTGAATTATAAAAAAAGTTGTACCTTTGGTCAAATGGTAATAATGAACACAGAAGTTACAAATATCATTATCAATATTTTGCGCGATTACAATCCTGAGATGATTGGTATTTTTGGCTCCTATGCCAGGAATGAAAATACAAGCTTGAGTGATATTGATATTCTTGTACGGTTCAAATCTACATTATCTCTTCTCCAATTAGTTCAAGTTGAAAATCAAATTTCTCAGAAACTGGGTATAAAAGTTGACCTTGTCACTGAAGGTGCGATCAAGAATAAAATTTTAAAAGAAAGT
>CAIYES010000552.1 GCA_903925275.1 uncultured Bacteroidales bacterium | reverse complement strand
CACAGAATGGTCATGCGTGTGCTTTCTGATAATTGAAAAAAGCTGGTTATGCTGCGCTATTGGAATATGTTCCAATACATCTGGCAACACTACAAAATCAAAAAGTAAAGAGGAACTGAAATCAGTCATATCTGAAACACTGAAATCAATATTGTCATAATTTTTTGTAAAATCTCTGGCAATTTTTATGTTTTCAGGACTTATATCCACAGAAACTAATTTGCCTTTTCGGAGGTATTTTGCAAGCAGCGATGTAACCGTACCTATCCCGCAACCAATCTCCAAAACATTATGCTCTTTCTTCAAACCATTGAAAACTGCATTCTTTAGTATGGTTCTGTGTCTGATATTTATTCCTACTTCCTGTTGTTTCTGGGAATATTGATCATAAAACCCTGAAATATTTTTGACATCTGCCATCATAATTATCTTTAAAATACCTTGTTTTCAGATAATCCGGAATCATAAAATAAATGAAATAAAAAAAGAAATTGGTATTTCGGAAAATCTGCCTAATTAATTTTTATATTCTTCTCTGTCGTGTAAGATCAGCCCTTGGTATTACACTGATTTTTTAATCGAAATTTTAACAGAGACAATAATTCACAATGTTCGAATAAATCAGAAAGTATCAAAATCGGCCAGCGTGAAAGCTATTTTATCGTACCTGATATCCTTGTCAATTTCATAAAAACCTACCGGCAAACTTTCTACAGGTTCTTTAATTTCAGATAAATATGAATACAGCCAATGGTTTTTATTTACTGTAAAAATCGTTTTATGACATAATAACTTCCGGCTGAGTTTATTAATCATTTTGATAAACTCACCCATTCTTTCCTTATCAAAAGGAACAACATCACCAATTAATAAATGTCCGTCAGCTTTAATGAAAATTTCAAAATCTTTAATTTTTAGCAAAAAACATTTCCCATGCATTTTATATCTGAAAAAATCCAAATCCTTTTTTACTCCTCCAAACGCTTTATCATCGTTAAAGCAAACTGTATTTTCAGCATTGAGAGGTAATGAATACCTTGATAGCATGCATTTTAAAAACGGATAATAGATTTTTGATAAAAATGGAAATTTATATGTTAATTCACATAATGGCAATGTATTTGACAAAAACTGAAAGTTATACATGTAATCATAAAATTTCCAGTCTAATTTCTTGGCAAAGCCGGGAAATGAATTTTTATTAGGAAAACCAAAAACAAACTGCACATTATTTTCTTTTGCCAAATCATATGACATCTTTGCCAATTGAGTAAATAATCCCCTTTTCTGGTGGTTTGGGTCGGTCATGGTATCACCGCTCTGAGCTGCCAGATAATCTTTCCCATCAATATTCATGATTATTGGAAAAACGCCATAATAGGCAGCAGGGGTATTATGTTCATCAAAAGCGATATAACCTGTATGTTGTAACCCAAAAAAACTTGTGTTATATTTATTAATTAGATGGTCAATTGAGGGTTTTAAATTAAATGCCCTCATGTACAATGTTCTGATATTATCATACATTGAACGATCTATTCTGAGAAATTTATAATTTTCATTCATAAAAAATTAATTAAATGCTTTATTAATAAAAGCTTTATTAATGTAAAATATACCGGATTCATAGTTGGTTGTTGCAGAAACACCATGGCGGTTTAAAATGTTTTTATCAAACATATCCGCTTCATTCATATAATTAACAGCAAGTTGGTTGATATAGCCTGTTTCAAAAGCTTTTTCTTTTACGTTATTATCATATCCACCGTCGGGGTAAGCTATCATGTTAATTTCTTTACCCAAGGTGTTTTCCAGAATCTGTTTTGATTTAATCATATCCTGTTGAGTATCAACAAGTTGTATATAATTATAATTATAATGTAAATACCCATGGGAACCTATTTCCACATAAGGAGAAAATGATAATTTCCGAATGTCTTTTTCTTGCATCAAAGCCCAAATTTCAGAAGGTATTTTTACTAATTTATCTTTAATGCAAAATTCCGAACAAATACGTTCCAATAAAACATCTCTTTCAATAACCCCCATCTTCTTAACCAAATCGACAAGATGTTCTCCGGTATTTACATCAATCAGATTATAAAAGCTTCTATCCCCGATGACGATGGTCGTATTGGCAGTAAATAATTTCAACGCAGCAATAATATCAGCCCAAAGAAGCGGCATGTTTGATTTTTCCGCACAAACACCGGAAATAAAAAAAGTGGTTTTTATTTTATACTTTTCTAAAACAGGCAGCGCAACCTGTAAATTATTTAAATACCCGTCATCAAAAGAAATAGTTACGGTTTTTCGTTTAGGGATTATATTATTCCGGTATAAATTAAATGCATCTGTCAAAAAAATAACATCAAAATTTTCTGAGATGTATTGCATTTGCTTTTCAAACACATCCCGTTGAATATGCCTTGGTGAAAAAAAACTACTATCTTTCTCAACAACCCCGTGATATACCAGGTTTAGTATGGAATGACGGGATAAAAACCTCATGATTTTATCCCCTTTCAACATCAGAATTGTAGGGAATACAAAATGTCTCGCTATTTTTTTACCCCAGTTCATTGATGATGTGTTGTTTCAGAACAAACGGGTAAAATTACAATATTAAAGACTAAAGTCAAGTAAAATGTTAACTAAAATGATTTGCCTGAGAAAGCCATTTTTACAAGAAAGCCAGTGTTAATCATTGAAAATGAAAAAGTACGATTTTTTTGACAAGTTCCGGCATTAAGACCACTGCGAATGTGTAATTTTGCATGTCTATCTGATAACTTCAGTACATGGACAAGCAGGAAATATTTTTCTGATAAGTAAGGTGATGCCTCCAATAGAGTTAACATCCATTCTCGGTTGGACCGTCAAATCTGTCGAAAAAAATCAAAATGATGAAAGGGGCTTTTGATCTGATCATATTCACTGATCACTTTCCATACGGAAATTCTGAGTCGTTCCTTTCGGATGAATTGCCATATCTGTCAACAGCCTTTAAAAATATCCTGATTGTCCCGCTCGATTCATCTGGCGGTTCTCCGAAACGGTCTGTTCCGGAAAACATTACAATCCATCCTCCTCCATTTATAAATTTGAAATCGAAAAGCGTTCTAATTTATAAAGGGCTATTCAATTTGTCTCCTGTTTTTCCCTTTTTCAAAGAAGGAATCTCTCACAAAGTATGGAAGTCAGGTGTAATTTTCCGCAACTGGGTAACTTCTTTTTTTCTGATGCGGGCATTGGCTGCTCATTTTTGCACCTTACTACATCAGCAGTGTGTGGGGCAGGAAGCACTGTTGTATTTTTATTGGGGATTAAGATGGAGCCAGGTAATTCCGTTTCTACCAGCAAGGTTTAACAGGATATTTATCCGGATGCATGGAAGCGATCTGTATGAAGAATTAAACCATAATTATATTCCATTCCGTCATGAACAGATCAAAAGGGCAAAAGGTGTTTTCTTAATTTCCAGGATGGCAATAAAATACTTTTTGAACAAATATCCCTTCATGGCTGATAAAACTTTCTTTTCCCCTCTTGGTAGCCACGACCAGGGACTCAACCCT
>CAIYES010000551.1 GCA_903925275.1 uncultured Bacteroidales bacterium | reverse complement strand
TTCCATGATTTTGTGATTCATTCAAAGTTACGCCTAATCTTCTTTCAAAGTCGTTTTTAAGACAATGCAAAAGTAGACAATATTTTTATTAAATCGCATAAGTATCACTAATTTTTTTAACCGACTGCTAATTTTACTATTTTTACACAACCATGCCAGATTTCAGATTAAAAGTTTTTCATTCGGTTGCCACCCACCTGAGCTTTACCAAAGCTGCAGCCGAACTTTTTATTACCCAACCGGCAGTTACAAAGAATATCCAGGAACTGGAGAAAGAACTTGACATTCGCCTGTTTGAACGAAAAGCCAATAAGATCATCCTGACTCCTGCCGGGCAAATCCTCAGGAACTATACCCATCAGATCATTGGTATTTACAAGCAGATAGACTTTGATTTCAGCATCCTGAAGAAGAAGTTTTCGGGAAACCTGCAGTTGGGAGCCAGTACAACCATCGGACAATATGTCCTCCCGCCGGTGCTGGCGAAATTTTATCAAAGGTTTCCCCAGATAAAACTATCGTTGCTTAATGATAATACGGAGAAGATTGAGGCAGCTCTTCTTGATCAGCGAATTGAACTTGGCATGGTAGAAGGCCGGACCAAGAACAAGGAGCTGAAATACATTCCGTTTATTAAAGATGAATTGGTCCCGGTAGTTCATACAAGTCAAAAACTGGCTTACAGAAGTGAGATTGAATTATCAGATTTGAAAAACATCCCTGTGGTTTTCCGCGAGCGGGGTTCTGGGAGCCTTGAGGTTATCGAGCATGAACTGGCTTTGCACAAAATTCAGTTATCCGATCTGAATGTCGCCATGTACCTGGGCAGCACCGAAAGCATCAAATCGTTCCTGGCCAATTCAAACTGCCTTGGATTTGTCTCCATTGCAGCTGTTTCAAGAGAAATTGCGAACGGTGAGTTTAAAATTATCGACATACCACAGCTGGATATCCGGCGAACCTTTTCCTTTGTCCATCTGCATGGAAAATCCGATGGTCTGGCGGATACCTTCATTAATTTTGCCTTGCAGCATTATAACCAGAAGTAATACGGGATAAGTTTTTACAACAGCTTCAAATTCTTTGAAGTGGTGAACTTTGCAGTCCTGATTTATCCTAATGGACCAGCAAATGAATCTACCCCCAATTATCCGTAAGACAATATTCCTGATTGCTGCAATTGCATCTCTTACCCCTTTTATTGAACCTCCTTTAGCCTTGTTTCTGGGGATTGTCTTAGCCCAGCTTATCGGGCATCCGTATGAAAAATACAACCACAAGGCTACCGGTTTGTTGTTAAAGATTTCAGTGGTTGGGTTGGGTTTTGGAATGAATGCCATTGAAGCGGCCCATGCCGGGAAGCAGGGGATTCTTTTTACGGTAGCTTCCATCAGTCTCACCTTTTTAATCGGCCTGGCTGCAGGGAAAGTGATGGCAGTCAACAAGAAAACTGCAATTCTCATTTCTACAGGCACCGCCATCTGTGGTGGTAGTGCAATTGCAGCAGTTGCTCCGGTTATCGGGGCCAAAGAAAATGAGATTTCGGTCTCTCTTGCAACAGTTTTCATCCTGAATTCAATTGCGTTGCTTGTTTTCCCGCCAATCGGGAATTGGTTCCATTTAAGCCAGTCCCAATTCGGGATGTGGGCAGCCATTGCAATTCATGATACCAGTTCGGTTGTTGGAGCGGCCCATAAATTCGGAGCCCAGGCCCTGCAGATCGCCACCACGGTTAAATTAGAAAGAGCGTTATGGATCATCCCGGTTTCATTTATCATGGCACTGGCATTTAAAAGCA
>CAIYES010000550.1 GCA_903925275.1 uncultured Bacteroidales bacterium | reverse complement strand
GTAAACTTTTATCTTTGCAGCAATGAAAAGTTTTTTTAAAATCCTGCGATATGCCGGCCCTTATTGGGTATATGCACTGCTGAACGTTGTTTTCAATATCCTTTCTGTCCTATTCTCCCTCGTTTCCTTTGCCTTGTTTATCCCGGTATTGCAGATGCTGTTCCACCAGATGGCCATCCCCCGTACTGCCCCGCTGTTACGTCTGGAGATCAACGCCATCAAGGATAATTTTTACTTCTATACCGGCCAGATGCTCGAGAAATATGGCAATGAGAAAATGCTGATATACATTGGGTTGGTCATCATAATCCTATATTTTCTGAAAAACCTGTTCCGTTACCTGGCCATGTATTTTTTGGCTGTGGTACGCAATGGGGTTGTAAAAGATCTGCGCAATGACCTTTATTTGAAAATTCTGATCCTGCCGTTATCTTACTTCAATGAAAAGCGCAAAGGGGATATCATTGCCCGGATGACAACGGATGTTCAGGAGGTTGAATGGTCTATTATGAGTTCTCTCGAAATGGCTTTCCGCGATCCGATCACAATGATTACTTACCTCGTGACCCTGTTTATCATCAGTCCGTCACTCACTGTTTTTGTACTGGTACTGCTCCCTATCAGCGGTTTTATTATCGGCAGGATCGGAAAAAGCCTGAAACGGACCTCGGATAAGGGTCAATACAAGATGGGGATTCTGCTTTCGATGATTGAGGAGACCATCTCCGGGCTTCGCATTATCAAGGCATTCAATGCCATTGATTTTGCAAATAAGCGGTTTCAAAACACCAATCAGGAATACAATCGACTGATGATCCGGTTGTACCGGAAGCGCGATCTGGCATCTCCCTTGAGCGAATTTCTGAGTGCCTGCGTCGTTACCATCGTGTTGTGGTACGGTGGAAAACTGGTATTCACTCCGGGGAATTTCTTGGATGCCGCGGCGTTCCTGGTTTATCTAGGTATTTTTTCACAGTTGATGCCACCGGCCAAGGCCATTACCCAGGCATTTTACAATATTCAGAAAGGCGCAGCATCAGTTGACAGGATCGAACAGGTGCTGGGTGAACCGGAGGTGATCGTGCAGAAAACAGATGCTGTGGAGAAAAAAGATTTCTTCACCGAAATCGAATACCGGAATGTCAGTTTCTCCTATGTTCAGGATCCGGTACTGAAAAACATCAATCTGATAATTCCTAAAGGACGAACCATTGCAGTTGTGGGTCCGTCGGGTGGCGGCAAATCAACCATGGTGGATTTATTGCCGCGATTTTATGATTGCATAGGCGGTGGTATTTTTATTGATGGCATTGATATCCGCGACCTGGTAATTCATGATCTGCGTGGACTGATGGGCATTGTTTCGCAGGAGACAATTTTATTCAATGATACCGTTTTCAGCAATATCGCATTCGGGATGGAAAATGTGAGTAAAGAGGAAGTTATCGCTGCTGCAAAAGTGGCCAATGCCCATGAATTCATTGAAAAAATGCCATCGGGATATGAAACCAACATAGGAGACCGTGGTACAAAGCTTTCCGGTGGACAGCGTCAGCGGCTCAGCATTGCCCGTGCAGTTCTTAAGAATCCGCCAATCCTAATTCTTGATGAAGCCACCTCGGCGCTGGATACCGAATCGGAACGATTAGTCCAGCAGGCACTCGAAAACCTTATGCGTAACCGTACTTCTGTCGTCATCGCCCACAGGCTTTCAACCATTCAGTTTGCCGACGAAATAATCGTATTGCAACGTGGTGAACTGGTTGAACGCGGTACCCATATTTCCCTCCTGGAAAAAAACGGGGTGTACCGGAAACTTTACGATTTACAATCATTTGTTTAAGTTGCAGGCCTGAGTCGGCCGCGAAGAGTGCTTTTCTCCAAGAAGACAGTTTTTATATCTCTGCCATCCTGATCATCACCGATTCAAGCTTCTTCTTCATCAGTTTAACTCTGCAACTAAAGCCGTTCACGATCAGAGAGAATACCAATTTTCTTCCCGATACGGTGTGAACATAACCGGCAAAACTCTTTACACTTGAAATGGTGCCGGTCTTGGCGCGGACACGTCCCTGTGCGGCACTTCCTTTCATGGCCCGGTGAAGTGTTCCGGTCATGCCGGCCAGTGGCAATGATTCATAAAAAACCTGAAAATAGGGAGAAGTGCGCATGGCATAAAGAGCATCAACCAATTGCTTCGGTGAAATAGCGTTGTTCTTTGACAACCCGTTCCCATCATAAAAATTCATCCCTTCGGTGTCCACCCCTTTGGTGGTCCAAAAATCCATAATCGCCTTCACTCCGGCGGCAGTTGTAGCTGTATGGTAAACTTTCCCTCCGATTTTCCGGAGCAGTTTCGAAGCTCTCCAGTTTACACTCATCTGGTTTGTGATGGTAACCTCGGGAAAGATAGGTTTACCAAAGAACTCCAGTGCTGCGCCGGTTACAAATATTTTAAGGGTTGAGGCTGGCTTCATCAGCTGTTTTGCACGGTAATCAGCCACGGTGACAGGGTCTTTCGATGTTATATCGACGATCAGATAGCCAAGGTCGGCATCCCTGAGCAGCGGGTCCTGCCTGAGCAGATCCAATGTCTCAAGCAATTGTTTATATGATACCGTTGCCTCTTTTTTTTCCGGGACAGGCAGACCTCTTTTAGATAATGGTTTCGAATCATCGTTCCGACAAGAAAAGAGCAACTGAAAAAGAATCAGTAATGAAATTATGCTACGTTTGAGCGCCATGGATGCCGGGTAGGTAATTTTTGCCAAAGATCGGAAAAAATATTAATCTTCCGGCGATTTTAACCATAAGCAGTCAGACATCACCCTGAGCCTGTTGAAACTATTTGTATTATGGATGGTTTTACCTATTTTTACAACCATTTTAATTATGCAGGATCATGCGTGAAGATCCTTTCATCCGTTGCCTAAAGGCTCCTTTTTCCCTCGATACTGAAGCGAAATGGACGGCGTTTATTCAACAACAGCCCGATGGAAATTTTTTTCAATCGCCCGGTTACGTATCACTGTTTAACGGTTGCGGGAATTATCAGCCCGTGGTTCTGCTGGCCGAAAATTTTGAAGAAGAGATTACCGGGATTTTAATCGCCATAATCATCAGCGATCGAATCTATGGTATACCTTTTCAGCGCATGCTGATCCAGGGAGGGCCGGTTATTGCAAAATCCCTGCCAAACCAGGGTGATGTATTACGATCCATGCTTAAAGCCCTGATCCTCCTCGTTCCGGGAAAAACTGTATTTACAGAAATAAGAAATCTCCATCATTGGGATGCAGAGGCCGCCATTTTCAAGGAACTCGGCTTCACCTGGCAAGATCATTTAAATGACATTCTCGAGGTGGATTCAAAACACCTTTTATTGGATGGTATAAAACCTGCAAAACAACGTCAAATACGCAAAGGGATTGAAAACGGGGCCATCATCCGGCTTGCATCGTCAATCAGCGAAATAGAAGACTTTTACCTTTTGCTGCGTGATCTTTATAAAAACAAGGTCATGAAACCCCTTCCGCCAGTGACTTTTTTTAAAAATTTTTATCATAAAATTCAGCATGAAAACAAAGGAGTTATTTTAATTATCAAATACAAGGATGAAGTGATCGGTGGGATGGTGTGTCCGTTTTCAGGAAATCATACAGTACATGAATTATATATCGTCAGCCTGCGGGATAAGTTGAAACACCTGTACCCCGGTGTACTTACAACCTGGGCAGGAATCGATTTTGCCCACCAAAACAATTTTAATAGTTTTGATTTTATGGGCATCGGTACCCCGCAAAAATCTTATGGGGTCAGGAATTTCAAAACTCAATTCGGGGGTGAGATTATTAACTTCGGTCGCTGGCAATTGATTAACAACAAGTTTCGATACGCCATGGGTCTCTGTGGCTTTAAGCTCCTCACAAGCCTTTCAAAGCTAAAAACATACTGCTGCAAACTGTTTTCATGGATGGTCATCCCAGACTAGCGTTTCACCAATCCGGCAAGCATTGTAGAGCAGGTTAAATGTTAAATATCCTTAAATATGTAGATATATTTGCGAATGACATATAATTTTTAATAATTTTGTTCTTTAGAATCAGATTAAATAGTTTAAATTCATGATAAAAAAGGTACTTATTGCCAATCGCGGTGAGATTGCCATCAGGGTTATGCGGTCATGCAGGGAGCTTGGCCTGATAACCGTTGCGGTATTTTCGGATGTCGACCGCAAGGCTATGCATGTGCGGTATGCCGATGAGGCGTATTGCATCGGCCCGGCCCCATCGCGTGAAAGCTATCTGAACATTGACACTATAATTGCCGTAGCCAAGCAATCAGGAGCCGATGCCATCCATCCGGGGTATGGTTTTTTATCGGAAAATGCAGTATTTTCAGAAAGATGCAAAGCAGAAGGGATTAAATTCATAGGTCCCGATGCTTATGCGATCCGAACCATGGGTGATAAAATTACCGCCCGGCAAACGATGATTGCCTCCGGGGTTCCGGTAGTACCGGGTACTACGGAAAAACTTTCCGATGAAGCAAAAGCGGTTGAAGTCGTGCAGGAAATCGGATTTCCGGTCATGATCAAAGCTTCCTCCGGAGGAGGAGGCAAGGGGATGAGGCTCGTGAAATCGATGGAGGATTTGATCCCTTCCTTACGCATGGCAAAGTCGGAAGCGATGAATGCATTTGGCGATGATGCGGTTTACATTGAAAAGTATATCGAATCACCCCATCATATCGAATTCCAAATCCTTGCCGACCAGCATGGCAACGTGATTCACCTGTTCGAGCGCGAATGTTCCATCCAGCGCCGTCATCAGAAGGTGATTGAAGAGACCCCGTCGCCGCTCATTACCCCTGTATTACGGAAAGAGATGGGCGAAAAGGCCGTTGCTGCTGCTAAAGCCGTGAATTATGAGGGAGCAGGCACGATCGAATTTATTGTCAGCGACCAGCTTCAATACTATTTTCTCGAAATGAACACCCGGTTACAGGTTGAACATCCTGTTACCGAACGCGTTGTGGGTGTTGATCTTGTAAAAGAACAAATCAACATTGCCAATGGTCTCCCGTTGTCATACAAACAGGAGGAGCTTCGCCAGCATGGACATGCTATCCAGTGCCGGATTTATGCGGAGGATCCCGACAACAATTTTATGCCAAACCCAGGCATTATCAAGCACATCACAGTACCCCTCGGATTGGGTGTACGATATGATGGCTATGTGTACGAAGGGTATGAGATCCCTATGCATTACGATCCGATGATATGTAAACTCATCACCTGGGGCAAAACACGCAGGGAGGCCATCGCCCGGATGCGTCGTGCCCTTTATGAATACAAGATCACCGGGGTTAAAACCTCTATCAAATTTCTGGAGCGTATCATGGACACCCCTGAATTCATTGATGGAAATTACAATACCCATTTCATCGAAGATAACTATCAACGCTTATTCACAACAAAACCATGCGGCACTGAATGTGAAGATATGGCGCTCATTGCTGCATTCATTGATTACCTTGATAAACTTGCCGAAATCCAACCACCGAAATATACCGAAGACCTGGGCACAAACTGGAAAGATTTTGGAAGAAAAAGGAATGTCCTACGATTATAACATAGATTTATGGCTTACGAAATCAGCATAAAAGATCGAACAGCGAAGATTGAGCTGCTCAACAGAGTGGGCGCCAAGGCACTGATTGCCGTTGATGGTCATAAATACGACCTCGACATCGTTGAGGTTGAAACAGGGGTTTACTCGATCCTCTACAACGGACATTCTTATAATGTTGAGTTGATCAGAGGCGAATCCAGTAAAAAGTATATCGTTAATACCTTTGCGAAAACGTTTAATGTCGAGGTTATTGATGCCGAATCAAAATATATCAGCAACCGAAACAAGGGGCGGGAAGTTGAAGGAGCTAACCATATCCTCTCCCCAATGCCTGGAAAAATCGTTAAAATCCCGGTGAAGGTGGGCGATTTGGTTTCAGCCGGCCAAACACTGGTGGTAGTGGAAGCGATGAAGATGCAAAGTGAATTCAAAGCAACAGGTGATAAAATAGTACAGGCAATCCTCGTGAAAGAAGGCGATACCGTGGATTCACACCAGTTGATGATAAAACTTGAGAATGTTGAGATAATAAAATAGGGAAATGGTGAAATGGTGAAATAGTGAAATGGTGAAATGGTAAACGGGTAAAATGACCATCCGCCACCCTTTCACCTGTTCACCCGTTTACCTGTTCACCCGTTCACCTGTTCACCTGTTCACCTGTTCACCCGTTCACCCGTTTACTAGAAACAATAATCCTGAAAGCCTATGCAAACCATCGAAGACCGATTTCAAATTTTTGAAGAAAAGAATCGCAAAGCAGAACTTGGGGGCGGCGTTGAGAAGATTGCCAAGATTCATAAAAGCGGGAGAAAGACAGCCCGCGAGCGCATCCTGACACTTCTTGATGCAAACACGTTTGTTGAAATGGACAAACTCGTCATGCATCGCTGTCACGATTTCGGAATGGGTCATACAAAAGTGCCGGGCGACGGTATGGTTACCGGTTATGGCAAGATCGACGGGCGTTTGACATTTGTCTTTGCCCAGGATTTTACTGTCTTTGGGGGAACCATGAGCCGTGCCAATGCCGATAAAGTGGTAAAGATTATGGATATGGCCATGCGCATGGGTGCTCCGCTTATCGGGCTTAACGATTCAGGGGGAGCCCGCATCCAGGAGGGTGTTGAAAGCCTGGCAGGCTATGCCGACATCTTTTATCGCAACGTGATGGCTTCAGGGGTGATCCCTCAAATCTCGGCAATTCTTGGCCCTTGTGCCGGTGGTGCTGTATATTCCCCGGCGATCACTGATTTTATCTTTATGGTTAAAGATTCCAGTTACATGTTTGTTACTGGTCCGGAAGTAATCAAAACAGTGACCCACGAAGAGGTGACGATGGAAGAACTCGGTGGCGCCATGTCGCACAACAGCAAAAGCGGCGTAGCCCATTTTGCAGCTGAAAACGATGAGCAGATCCTGCTGATGATCCGCGAACTGATGAGCTTTCTGCCATCCAACAACATGGAAGATCCACCCACGCAACCCTGCACCGATGATGTGATGAGGCAGGATGAGAAGCTCCAGACTGTTGTTCCGGCCGATCCAAACAAGCCATACGACATGAAGGACATCATCACGACAGTGGTAGATAACACTAACTTTTTCGAGGTAATGCCCTACTATGCGCAGAATATCCTCACCGGATTTGCCCGCCTGGGCGGTAAACCGGTTGGCATTGTTGCAAATCAGCCTGCCTTCCTGGCAGGTGTTCTTGACATAAACTCCTCAATCAAGGCTGCCCGATTTGTAAGATTCTGCGATTGTTTCAACATTCCGATCATCACTTTCGTGGATGTTCCGGGGTTCCTGCCCGGCACTAATCAGGAGTTTGGAGGCATTATCAAACATGGCGCAAAACTGCTTTATGCATTCTCCGAAGCGACTGTCCCGAAAATCACCCTGATCACACGAAAAGCCTATGGGGGTGCCTACGATGTGATGTCGAGCAAACATATCGGAGCCGATGTGAACTATGCTTATCCCACCGCCGAAATCGCCGTGATGGGACCCGAAGGAGCCGTTAACATTATTCATAAGGGAAAACTGAATGAGTCAGATCGTACCGATGCGGTCGACAATTACCGTCAAACCTTTGCGAATCCCTACAAGGCAGCCGAACTGGGCTATATTGACGAGATCATACTTCCACGCCAGACCCGCATGAAGCTGATCCAGGCGCTTGAACTCACCCAAAACAAGAGTAAGACCAACCCGCCCAAGAAACATGGGAATATTCCCCTGTAAGAATGACGAATGACGAATGACAATTGACAAATGACGAATGACGAATGACAACGCTTGTTAGCGTTCTGTTTAATTCGGTGCTCCGTTCTCAACCCAGCATGAAAGCACATGAATCTGTGCATCCGGCATTCTGACACCACCCTGGGGCATGTTCTGGTATGTATTCAGATGTTCAATGGAACCCATGAAGCTTTTTTTACTGCTTGCTGCTGATGCGCCTGCATAATCGCCCAGGCTGATTCCGCTTGCATCATTACCTGCACCATGACAGCCCATTCCCGGCATAGCACAATAGGAATCGAGGATGGGCTTGACATCCTTTGTGTAAGTTGGCGTTACTCCGGTACAATCGTATACAGAGGCATGCTGGCACCCGATAATTATGATCAGGAGACAAATTACGGTTAACGATATCAGAATTTTCATGCCCACATGATTAAATGAAGTAATTTTATCTGGGCAAATTTACATAAAAAATCTGTGGAATAAGATCAAATGTATATTTGCAGTTTCATTTTAGCCAGGCAACCAGTATCTTTTCAGGAATGTCTGTTATGGATGCAAGACATGTAACAGCAATTCATTATGCAATGTCCGCAGAAATCAGGTTTATGCAAACCGTGAATGATAACCATGAGTATTCCATATGACCATTAAAATTGAAATTCTAAACCTATGAAACCCTACAGACTGACGGTTCTTACGCTTATTTTTATATTTACGTTCATATCAGCCGCAAGCAGTCAGGATAGCCACAAACAGCTGATGAATCAACATTTCGCATATTCGATGCGGGTGCTGGATTCAATCAGGGCCGTAAGGATGCCCCTGTTACAGCTTCCGGAAAGCTACAGGAACAGATCGCTTCCCGCATTGGTTGACAACACCAAAAATCAATACTGGCCAGGGGTGCTGGATCAGTTTCTTTTTAGCAGTTGCCAGCAGTATGCCGGAGTAGCTTATGTTTTTGGTTATGAAATAAACCGTTTGCGGAATCAACCCGGATGGTATTGGGAAAATGGCTATCCGACGCATTACACATGGAATTTCATGAACAAAGGCGAAGAATATAACGGAGTTAACTTCTTCGAGAGTTTCGAGGTAATCAGGCAACAGGGGCATATGACTTCCAATGATTACGGCATAGATACAGCTACAGCCACCCTGGGATGGATCAGCGGATACGATAAGTACTACCGGGGTATGTTCAATCACCTGAAACAGGTATCTGCCATCATGACCAACAGTACGAATGGCGTCAATACCCTTAAAAACTATTTATACGATCACCTCAACGGATCGGCTACAGGGGGAATTGTCTGCTTTACAACCGATGGTTCGGCTATATGGGGAATCCCGGTCATTCCTGCCGGATTTCCGGAGGCAGGAAAACACGTCATTCTGGCATGGATGAACTCTCCGAATCATGGAATGACTGTAGTGGGGTTTAACGATTCAGTAAGAATTGACGTGAACGGAGATGGTAAATGCACCAATGACATTGATATAACCGGCGATGGCATTGTTGATGCCCGTGACTGGGAAATAGGCGGATTTAAAATAGCCAATTCGTATGGAGGAGGTTCCTGGGCCGATAGTGGATTTACCTATGCTTTATACCGCTCCTTTGCCCTGAATTATGAACAAGGTGGTGTTTGGAACAACAGGGTGTATGTGGTGGAAGCCGATACAGCCTACCGCCCGCTTCTTACACTAAAGGTGAAGCTGAACTACAATTACCGCGACCGGATCCGCATCCTGGCCGGAGTAAGCAGCGATACCATGAGCCAGATGCCTGAACATGTGATTGACTTTCCGATTTTTAATTTCCAGGGAGGCGAACACGTGATGCAGGGGTGGGATGCGATACCAGAGGCAACGTCCATTGAATTCGGACTTGATGTTACACAACTGCTCAACCTGGTACCTTCCGGCCAACCTGCCCGTTATTTCCTTGCCGTTGAAGAACGTGACTCTGTGCATACCGGAACAGGATCAATCGAAAAGGCTTCCTTTATCAGTTACCAGAACGGAATTCGCGAATTCCCCGTTAATAATGAAAATGTAAGCATCGAAGATAACAAGGTGACTTTAGTCTCGGCAGTCGCCAGCATTGAAAAACCGGGGGTACAGATCACAACAAACACCCTTCCTCCGATCATTCCATCTCAACCTTATCAGACCCAGTTGATGGCTGAAGGTGGACGCCCGCCCTATGACTGGTCATTCGTTGAAAATTACACCAAACAACCCGCCAATGCTTCAATACCCCTTATTACAGGCAACTCTCTCGTGAGCAACAGCGGGGTAAAGCCATTTACATCTGTTGCCTTACCATTCAGTTTTCCTTTCTTTGGCAGGACATTTGACAGCATATATGTAAATTATCAAGGGTATATAACCTTTGAACCATTGTACCTGCCCGGATTATATACAACAGAGGAAAATTCCATGCTAAGGATGATCAAATCAATCGCACCTGCCTTTTCCCAGCAGTTTACCTATCAGGCAGCTAAAAATGATGGAATCTTCCTGCAGGCTGATACTTCCAGGGTCATCATCCGCTGGAAAGCCACCGTTAAGGAGCACTTGACTAATTCGACCGATGATTTTGCCCTGATCCTTTTTCCGGATGGCCGGTTTGAATTCCGTTATGGAACAATGGATAACCAGGGATTCATGCTGACCTGTTATACCGGTATTTCTAAAGGGGATGAGCTGAATTATGATGTTCAGACCCTGTGGGATGCCAATGAACTTTCAGGAAAAAGTTTCAGGTTTATCCCACCGGTGATTCCTGCAGGATTGACATTGAGCAAGCAGGGTGTTCTTGCATGTACACAGGCCGATTCAACCCAATTATATGATTTGGACATCCGGGTGGCAGATGCCGGCAGAATTTCAGCTTCAAAAGTATTGATGCTTTCGAGTGGATTGGAAATAGTTTGTCAAATCGCCGGAGAAAATGATAACCATCTGGTATTCGGAAAAACTGAGAGGATGAAACTACTTATTACCAACACCGGGTTGCAACCAATTCAAAACCTGATCCTGACAGTAAGATCGGCCGACTCCCTGCTGAATATCCAGGATAGTATGTATTCGGTTGCGTTGCTTCAGCCGGCACAAACACTCACTGTTGCTGCTGCATTTTCTTTTGGGTTGAAACAACCACTTTCCAATGGTTTCCCGGTGTTACTTTCTCTGCAGTCCCAATCAGGGCAACGGTTTTGGCATAAAGTATCTGAATTTACCGTTGCTGCTCCCACGTTGGTTTTTCAAACTCCCCAATTGTACGACGGAAGCAACAATCTGCTGGATCCTGGAGAAGTAGCCGACCTGGTGGTATCGGTTGAAAATTCAGGGATTTTATCATCACAGAAACTGGAGTTGAAGCTTGTTTCGCATGATACGCTGGTCACCATTCTCTCATCCTCGTCCATCGCGATTGATCAGGTTGATCCTTTATCCATGCAGGAATTCCGGTACCAGGTGAAGGCATCACGGCATGCCCTTCCAGGGAAGGAAGTTGCAATGGAACTCCTGCTGACCGATTCGACTGGAGTTATCCAATCCCTGGATTTCCCGTTGATGGTGGGTAAAAAGCAGGTTGCATTGGCCAGCCTTTCGGCGTCAAAATCCTCCATGCTGGCCATGGCCGCTGCCCTCGACAGCCTGCACGTCGGGTATGATACGATCAGTGAATTGCCATTCGATTATGAGCACTATGCGAGTGTTTTCCTGATCCTGGGTACCGCATCATCCGGCTGGCATACCCTCAACGTTACTGAAGCCTCCTCGCTTGTAAACTATCTGCAGAAAAATGGCAATCTGTATATGGAGGGGTACCTGACATGGTATTATTCAAACTCGACGCCACTTCATCCCTATTTCAAATACACCTCCCTGAAAATCCCCGATTTCTCGTACCAGAATATTTCGGGGGTGCCGAACACATTAACTGATTCAATGTCCTTTTCCTACACTGCTCCGCTGAACCACACAATTTTTAGTTTTGAACCGGTGTCCCCGGCGTATTCCACGTTGGTTAATGCTGACAGTCCACCGGAAAATTTTGAGATAGTTTATAATGGCAACGATTATAAAACCATTGGAACTTTTCTGGGGTTTGGTGCTTTAAGCGGAAGTACATCTTCCTCAACACAGGTTAACCTGATGAGGCATTATCTTGAATTTTTCGGATTCAACATAACGGGACCATTTCCTTTCTTTCATGCTGCTGCCACAAAGGTATGCCAGGGGAGAACGCTTGATTTCATTGATGATTCCTACGATCATATAACCTCATGGAGTTGGGAGTTTCCCGGCGGTACGCCGGCATCAAGCACGTTGCCAAATCCCGCCATCAGGTACGACAGCATTGGAAAGTTTGATGTCAGGCTGACTGTTTCAGACGGGTCAAAAACCAAGTCCATCCTGAAGAGCAGCTATGTAACAGTTGACCGGTGTGCCGGCCGTGAAGATTTATTCACCCGACCCTGGTTCAGCATATTTCCCAATCCGGCTTCCGACAAGGTGACTGTCGAGGTTAACGGGGAAGTCAATGGAACCTTCAGGGTTGTTTTCTTTGACTTCACCGGACGCAAGGTCATGGAGCAACAATCAGATCCGATTGCAAAAGGAAGAACCATTACCATTGATATCAGCGGATTTAAAAAAGGACTTTATTTTTTGCGGGTACAATCAGGGAAAAATGTGGCAACCCGGAAGCTGATTATTTATTAATATCATTTTTTGGATAACCGCGTCGGCTTTTTCAGTTTGTGATGGAACTCGAATTTTGGTTCATGAACTGTCAGGTCAGGTTCTGCGACAATGGATTGTTGTTTCTCTGATTGGCTGTGGTTGGCATAGGTTGCCCAATCAATGTTATATTCAGTGGCCTGGTCGCCGAAAACATCCCATCCTTTTCGCTTGCCTCGTGCAAAAATCTCTAAAAAGGGACCAGGACTGCAACGTTCAATCAAGTCGTAAAGTTCATCGGGTTTACGCGAATGTTCCTGCTTTTGAGTCCTGATAATGTTTACCTGACTTCTGCCAGGATCCAGTGTACGCATACTTCCACGGATTCCAAATAATACCATTTCAGTTGTATTTCTGAAGTAGAAGCCTACTCCACGACCATCGGGACCACCATCTTTTCTGATTTTATGCCATATAATATTTGATTTGTAGTTGTAACCCCATGCTTTCATGACCTCCAAACCATCTGGTAACAAAGCATTTGGAACCCATAAGTAGAGGTGACTTTTATCACTTATTACAGATTGGACAGGTATTTGTTTAATTTCCTCAAGAGATAAGGTATCGTATCGCGATAAACGTTTATGTTCAGGGGCAACTTTGCCGGTTCGGTTAAGGAATCGCCATGGCGGGTCAGCTAAAATTGTGGAGTATCCCTTATTGGAAACATGCTCCAGAAAATTCAATACAACAGGATTAATAGGATCTTTAACAACTTTCATCAATCAAATTCTTTTTGATACCAATTACTAAAATAGGACACCCACCACCGCTGCCACCTTCAATGCGAGGTAATAGTTTTGACATATGTGTCGTTGAATTTCCAAACGAAGACCCCCTTCCGATTCCTTTGAAAACACCTTGCAGGTGATCACATCGTGTTATGATTATTCCAACACTGATCGCCCGCAAATCGAATAAAAGCCGGAAATTATTTAAATCGCGATCAAAAAACGGATCTTTATTGTTCCATTCAATTTCAAGGGCAATATGGTTTTTATAACAATCAACTTTATGGGTTGGAGATTCCGTCAATTCTTCATCCACCATGACCGCGGTGTCAAACTCCTTCTCGATCCATTGTCGTTCATATAAAAACGAATCAATTGATTTTGAAACCTGTGATTTACTTCCCCCTTGTGCAACAATCCAACTTTTCTTCAATCGTAAGTTCAATAATAATTCAAGAAGATCATTCCATTCACTGGGAAAATCACTTTTCAGGATTGCGCAAGCGTGTTTCCATTCATGAACTTCATAATTTGTTAAAATATATTCAGGTAAAAATTCAATTCCCATTGTATTCTCAATTAAATTTTTAGTGTAGAGCAAAGATAGGGTTTAAACCCGGGGATGGCTCCAATTGTTAATAACTGATTCAAACATTTCCTACCTTTGAATTTTATTTCACAACCTCAATCCGATGGAACAACTGAAGCAGCAAATAGAGGCCTTATCCAAATCCTTTTTTGAGGAGGTTGTTGCAATCCGCCGCCATTTTCACCAACATCCGGAATTGTCGTGCGAAGAATTTCAGACGGCTGAATTTATTGGCAGAAAGCTCGATGAATATGGGATTCCATACAAAAAAGGCGTAGCAGGCACAGGGGTGGTAGGGCTGATTGAAGGAAAAAATGCATCCTCGCGCTGCATCGCCCTGCGGGCCGATATGGATGCTTTGCCGCTCAATGAAGCCAACGAGGTTGATTACAAATCGGTGAACCAGGGGAAAATGCACGCCTGCGGTCACGATGTGCACATGTCATGCCTGCTTGGCGCCGCGAAAATCCTGAACAACCTGAAGGATCAGTTTGAAGGAACGGTAAAGTTGTTGTTCCAGCCATCGGAAGAGTCCTATCCCGGAGGCGCCATCAGGATGATTGGCGAAGGCGTACTCGAAAACCCAAAGCCACAGTTCGTCATCGCACAACATGTTATCAATACGCTACAGTCTGGCGACGTCGGAATGAAAGCCGGGGCCTACATGGCCTCCACCGATGAGATTTTTATCACCGTCAGAGGAAAGGGGGGCCATGCTGCAACCCCAAGTCAGGTTATTGATCCGATCCTGGCAGCTTCGCATATCATTGTAGCGCTTCAGCAGATCGTGAGTCGCAACGCCGACCCGGTAATGCCGACAGTGGTTTCCTTTGGCAGGTTCGTGGGCGAAGGGCGCACCAACATCATCCCCGATGTAGTTCAGTTGGAGGGAACGGTGCGAACTTACAACGAATCCTGGCGCAAGGAAGTTCATCAGCAGATCACCCGGATCGCGGCTGGTATAGCCGAAGCGATGGGCGCCACCAGTGAAGTGAGGATTGCCCATGGCTATCCGTTTCTTTTTAATAACCCAGGGCTCACTGAAAAACTTCAATCCCTGGCATCAGAATATCTGGGGCAGGAACACGTTAAAGAATTAGAGCAGCGTATGACGGCCGAGGATTTTGCATACTTTGCACAAAAAGTACCTTCCTGTCTTTATCGCTTAGGCATAGGCAATGAGACACAGGGAATCAATTCAAATTTGCATTCGGCTACGTTCGATGTGGATGAACAAAGCATTGAAACAGGGATGGGGTTGATGGCGTGGATTACTGTAGGAATGCTTAGGGAAGTGACGAATGACAAGTGACAAGTGACAAATAATGAATGACAAATGACGAATTATAAGTGGGCAATGCGTTGGGAAGTATGAATAACAAACAGTCAATAAAACGGTGGAAAATTGATTTCGCCTTCATTTGTCACTTGTCACTTGTCATTTGTCACTTGTTACTTTTTTCTGCTTCCGTATTTTCCCAGGATGTAAAGCCGCCGCCGCCCCTGTTACTTCCTTTTCAGCAGAATGCAATTCAGCCGGAAAATGATGAGCAATTGGCACTTCAGTTTTATCAAAATCACGAGTTTGATAAAGCGACTGAAATTTTTGAACGGCTCTATGAGAAAAAACCATCTCAGTATTACTTCCAATATTTGCTTTTTTGTCTTGTCGAAATCAAGGAGTATAGCAAGGCTGAACGGCTGATAAAAAAAAATATGAAGTCCGAACCCGAAGCGCTTCGCTATCAGGTCGACCTGGGCTATGTTTATTACCGGGCAGGAAATCCGGAGAAATCGAAGAAACAATACGAAGATGCGCTGAAAAAACTGGGGACAAATCAGCAGCAAATCTTCGACCTTGCCAATGCATTTATCATCAGGGGTGAAAATGAATATGCCATCCGAACCTATCAACTTGGCCGCCGGTTGATGAACGATTCGTATACATTTGGTTTCGAACTTGCGAGTGTTTACGAACGAATGGGAGATTTTAAAAATGCGATGGAAGAATATCTGAATCTCCTTGAGGTAAACTCATCGTATCTCAGTACGGTACAGGACAGAATTCAGATGACCCTGGCCTATGATGTAAACAACGAGAAGAATGAGAGTTTGCGAAAAATCATTCTGGCTCGTGCACAGAAAAACCCCGAAAAGACCTACTATGCTGAATTGCTTTGGTGGTATTCAATCCAGCAGAAGGATTTCGATCTTGCATTGTTGCAGGCCAAATCGCTTGACCGGCGTATGAGTGAAAACGGTGAAAAGCTTGTCCAGCTGGCAAGTCTTGCTGTGTCAAATGAAAAATTCGATGTAGCCATTGAATGTTATCAATACCTGGTTTCGAAAGGAACTACTTGCCCGTATTATGAATACAGCCGTCGGGAGCTTGCAAATACACGGTACAATAAAATTATTTCAGAAGTAGCGCCATCAAAGAAGCAACTCGAAGCAATTGAAAAAGAGTTCAGCGAGGAATTAAAGAGTTCAGGGGAAAATCCTGAAAACATTTCCATCATCAGAAACCTCGCGCATGTCAGAGCTTTTTATCTTGATAAACCCGAAGCATCAATCGAATTGCTGAACCGTGCCATCGAAATGGCCGGGGTTTCTGCTGAGGAACAGGCAAAATGCAAAATTGAACTAGCCGATATTTTGTTGTTTACCGATGATGTATGGCAGGCAACGCTCCTTTATCAACAAGCCTACCAGGACTTTAAATTCGATGTGCTGGGGCAGGAGGCCAAGTTTAAAAATGCAAAACTATCTTTTTACATCGGTGAATTCAAATGGGCCAAAGCCCAGGCGGATATATTAAAAGCAGCTACATCCAAGCTTATCTCCAACGACGCCATCGCCCTGTCGCTGTTGATCGGCGAGAATTATGATCCCGACAGCAATACCGTTGCCCTGGGCATTTATGCCCGTGCTGATTTACTTGATTACCGGAATGCAGAAGACAAGGCGCTTCAAACCCTGGATTCCATTCCCCATCTGTTTGGAGAGCACCCGATCCTGCAGCATGTGTTGTATAAAAAAGCGGAGATAAAATGCAGGCAGGGAAAATATGCCGAAGCCGATTCGCTTTTTCAACAGCTTGTTACAGAATATCCTGACGAGATATTGGCAGATGAAGCGCTAATGCACCGGGCTGTTCTGAATGGGAAATACTTAAATAATCCGGGGAATGCCATGTCGCTTTACATGGAATTGCTTGATAAATACCCGGGAAGCATTTTCGTTCCCGATGCGAGGCGAAAGTTCCGGGAATTGCGCGGTGATACCTCAAAGTGATAATATTTTAATTCGTTGTAGATACATTGCAAAGAAGCGGCATACTGCGGACTGCAATTGGGATAAATATCAACATGATCCGACCTAAAAAACACCTTGGCCAGCATTTTCTGCGTGATGAAAATATCGCGCAGAAAATTGTGGGGTACCTGAATCCGGAATATCCCCTGATATTGGAAATTGGCCCCGGCATGGGGGTTTTGACAAAATACATTCTCGGTAGAGACGCGGCGCACCGCGTCTCTGGGGTTGATGACGCGGCATGCCGCGTCTCTGGGGTTGAAGAAGACGCGGCATGCCGCGTCTCAATGATAGAAGACGCGGCATGCCGCGTCTCTACGTTCGATGCATGGTTCATGGAGGTTGATCGAGAATCGGTTGCATACCTCAAGGTGGCCTTCCCTCAAATTTCAAACCGGTTGATACTGGCTGATTTTCTGACCTTTGATCTTAACAAATTCCCACCCATATTCAATTCATTGTCAGTAGAAAATGGTGACAATGCTGATCCCCTTCCGAAATTCACCGTCATCGGGAATTTTCCATACAATATTTCTACGCAGATTTTATTCAAAGCCCTTGAGCACCGAAACAGGATTCCGGAGGTGATCGGGATGTTTCAAAAGGAAGTCGCCGAGCGAATTGCATCACCTCCGGGCAATAAAACTTATGGGATTATAAGTGTTTTACTGCAGGCTTTTTATCACATCGATTATCTGTTCACAGTGAGTGAAACGGTCTTTTATCCGCCGCCTAAGGTCAAATCAGCCGTGATTCGCCTGCGTCGTAACCAGACGATGAAACTTGAATGCGACGAAACACTGTTCGTCAAATTGGTAAAAATGGCCTTCAACCAGCGACGCAAAACATTGCGCAATGCCATCCGGCCATTGCTCCCTGTAACACAGTCTGGGTTACCGGCTCCATCACAGTGGTTAATAAACTGCCTTGACCTCCGCGCCGAACAACTTTCGGTAGATGATTTCGTAAAGCTTGCCTCGGAAATTTCTACATTTGCATAAAGTATTCTATCAGGATGAAAAAAGGTTATAACCCGAAAACATCAGCTCCATCGGGCAAACCTGCTTACCCCAAGAAAGCCGGATTCCCGCTCAGGCCAGCGATTGTTCCCTTCGCTTCCCATAAGGCCAACCACTATTTTGTGATTTTCTTTTTTCTTTTTGCATTTTTACTTTATGGCAATACCATCCTGAATAAATTTGCGGTCGACGACGATTTTGTTGCCAACAACCCGCAGGTGCAGCAGGGATTTAATGCAATTCCCGGGATTTTTTTATCCCGTTACGTTAATCAGCAAGGAAATGTAGGCTCCACCGCCGCCGATTACCGGCCTATTGCCAAGACCACCTTTGCCATCGAAAATCAGTTCTGGGGAAATAAACCCGGAATGAGCCATGTTGTGAATGTTCTTCTTTACTGGGTTTTGTCTGTACTGCTGTTTTTTATCCTTAAAAGGGTGTTAAAAAACTTCAATATCTTATTTCCTTTTCTGATAATACTGATGTTTATGGCGCATCCGGTGCATACGGAGGTTGTTGCAAGCCTGAAGAACAGGGATGAACTCCTTGCATTTATTTGTGGATTGGGAAGTCTTTGGTTTATCCTGAACTACGCTGACACACAGAAAATCCAATCCGTTTTTTACGCCATCTTAATTTTTTTTATCGGATATCTCAGTAAATCCTCTATCCTGCCATTCCTGGTTCTTATCCCGCTGACGCTCTATTTCTTTACCAACCTGCCGTTGAAAAAAATTGTTGCGCTCTTTTTTGCCATGGTGGCAGTGATGCTGCTTGCACAATTCGGCCCGCGATTGTTTCTTCCTCCGGCGAACCGGACCAATTTTTTTATAGAGAACCCGCTCTTCTTGGAAAAAAACATCTGGATCCGTATCGGAACAGGGCTTGTTTCCATGCTATTTTACCTTCGCATCTTAGTCTATCCCTATCCGTTGCTTTACTATTACGGCTATGACATGATCCATGTGACCAACTTAGCCAATATCCAGGCAATACTGTCATTGCTGATCTATATTATTTTATTTGTTTATGCACTCCGTAAATTCCGGGAAAAGCATATTTTGTCGTTTGCCATCCTGTGGTATTTTTCGGCCATTGCAATGTATTCAAACATCATTGTTCCTGTAGTGGGTATCGTGGGCGAACGGTTTATCTTCAATGCATCCCTTGGATTTTGCATTGCCATCGTGTTTTATATTTTTAAAATTTTCAAAACAGATCCTAAAAGCCTTACCATTGAAATGGATTCACGGCTGAAGATACTGGCCGTGGTCATCTTGCTCCTGATCCCCTATACCCTGTTTTCTGTGGTACGCAACCTCGATTGGCGCAATTTGAATGACCTTTACACGAATGATATCAAATCATTGGATAATTCGGCCAAGGCAAATATTGATTATGCGGGATACCTTATGAACACTGTTTATCAGGACAAAAATTTTCTGAGAACAGGTGCCATCGATGATTTTAAAAAATATCAGACAATAATTACCCATTTTCGCCGGTCTTTATCACTTTTCCCGAAGAATTATCAAACGAATAATGACATTGGGACTGTATACCTCATTATGGGTAAAAACTACGATTCGGCCACCTACTTTCTACGAAAGGCAATCGCGCTTGATTCTACCTTACAGCCTGCGTGGGTAAACCTGGGAATGGCATACCGCCAGCAAAAACACTACCCTGAAGCGATTGAATGCTATGAGCATATTCTTAAAGTCAATCCGGGCGAGATCAAGGCTATCGTCGCAATAGCCAATGTTTACAACGATATGGGCGATTTTGCCCGTGCCGATTATTATTACCGGCTTGGGGAACAGCTTACCAGGCAGAGTAAATAAAAATGAAACAGGCGTTTCCGGATAATTTACCAAAATTGCTGGTAGCTGCAGCAAAAAATTTTCCATCTCATGGAATCGGCTTTGTTAACCCGGACCATTCGATCCGTTTTTCTGAATTTCCGGAGATTCTGGAAGAGTCCCGGTCCATTCTGGCAGCCTTACAGGCAAAGGGACTAAAAAAGGGCGATGTGGTAATCCTTTCCTTATCGAAAAACGAGGAAATCATCCCGGTTTTATGGGGCTGTTTTATGGGAGGGATCATTCCTGCTCTGCTGCAACCGCCGGTTTCCTTTACCCGATACAATCCTGCAGCCGGCAAAGCTGAAAAGATATTCCGGCAATTGGGATGTCCGATTGTCATTGTGTCAAAAGAATATGCGGGAAATTGGCGTTCCTGCAATATTCCCTCAGGTCGGCTCCTTGATGTGGCCGGGTTGCATGGAAATCCCAACCTGGCAACAGAAGCTGAACTTAAGCATGAAGATCTGGCGTTGATCCAGTTTTCATCAGGATCCACGGGCGATCCGAAAGGGGTGATGCTCACCCATCGCAACATCATCATCAATACAATGGATATCATCACTGGGATCGGGCTTGAACCCGGGGATGTTGCCGTAAACTGGATGCCCCTCTGCCATGACATGGGTCTCATTGGCTTTCACATTACCCCTGTATTTGCCGGTGTTACACAGTATTTTCTCGACCCGGTTGATTTCGTGAAGAATCCATCTTTGTGGATTGAAACAATGAGCCTGAAAAAATGTACCATCACAGCCTGCCCTAATTTTGGCCAAATGCTTGTCAGCCGGTTTCTGAGTAGAAGAACAACCCCTGATTGGGATTTGTCGCCTGTTAGGATCCTCTTCAACGGAGCAGAGCCAATCTCAGTGGCAATGATGAGGATATTTATGAGGGACATGAAAAAGTTTCAACTTGACCCCGCTGCCATGTTCCCTGCATATGGATTGGCCGAAGCTACATTAGCCGTCACCTTTCCAGAAAGGCTGGGCGAAACATTGGTGAAGAGTTTCCGACGCGATGATCTCATCGGCCACGGATTTGCAATTGAAACTGATCCCGGAGAGGCGAATACCATGGAACTTGTAAACCTTGGCCGTACAATCGAACATTGCAGCCTCCTTGTTGCTGATGATATGGATCGCCCTGTTATGAATGGCATGGTTGGCAACTTACTGGTGAAGGGTGAAAATGTTACGAAGGGTTATTATGGGAAAACGGGACTTACCTCTTCCCTGTTCTCTGATGAATGGTTGCATACCGGCGACCTGGGTTTCGTACACCATGGCGATCTTTTTATTACCGGTCGTTCAAAAGATATCATCTTCATCAATGGGATCAACTATTATGCCCTGGACCTTGAAAACATTGCGCTGCAAATGGAAGAATTATCCCCGGGGAAGATTGTCATCGCGGGGTGTTTTGATGATGCCGAAGGCCGTGACAAGTTGCTGATCTTCTTAGTTGGTACCGCCAATGAAACAACCCATTCACTTTGTCGTAAGATTAAAAACCATTTTGCCACCCACATCGGGCTCTCTGCCGAAACGTTTATCCTCGTGAAATCAAACGAAATTCCCCGCACAGGCAGCGGTAAGATTCAGCGGTACAAGCTGGTCGACCGTTACCTGAAAGGGGGATTTAGCCATCTTGTTCACATTCAATGAGGATACATACAAATGAGATGATGCTGTAGAACTTTGTTTCAGTGCATATCGTTTTTCCTGTAATAATGTCAGTCCAGGATCGTCTGGTATAACAATTGTAAAAAATCAGTCTAAATAAAAATATATTTTTTAACAAACAATCTGAATATCAATGGTAATTCGCATTCTTCATAAACTGAGTATTCTATTTCTTTTTATATTTTTCAGCAGTGCATTGGTCGCTCAAACCGGGGTGATCAAAGGCCGGGTGTTCAACCATAAGAACAACGAACCTGTTCCCTTCGTAAACATCATCATTGATGGCAAACCTACCCAGGGCGCCACCAGTGATGTGGACGGGAACTATGCCATTTTAAAGGTTTCACCCGGATATGCCCGGCTTGTGGCTACCTCTGTTGGTTTTAAAAGATACACTTCCGATGATTTCCTTGTTACCAATTCCAAAACGACCGATCTGGATATCGGTCTGGATGAACAGGTAACCACACTGGCCCAGGTAGAAATTAAACCATCGGTAGTTGAAAGGAATGAAGAGGTTCCGGTGTCGTTGCAAAAACTCACCATTCAGGAAATCGAACGAAGCCCGGGCTCAAACCGCGATATTTCAAAAGTGATACAGAGTTTGCCGGGGGTAGCCTCATCTCCGTCATTCCGAAACGATGTCATTGTTCGCGGAGGAGGCCCCGGTGAAAACCGTTTCTTTCTTGATGGAGTTGAAATTCCCTACCTGAATCATTTTTCAACCCAGGGCGCTTCGGGCGGCCCTGTTGGCATTATCAATGTCGATTTTATCCGGGAGGTTCAACTATACTCAAGTGCCTTTCCCACCGCCAGGGGCAATGCCCTGAGTTCGGTAATGGACCTGCGCCAGATCGACGGCAACAAAGAAAAATTCGGAGGACGGATTTCACTTGGTTCCAGTGATCTTGCACTCACACTGAATGGACCTATATCAAAAAATTCGTCGCTTATCATCTCGGTACGCCGTTCCTATCTTCAGTTTCTTTTCAGTGCCCTGAAATTACCTTTTCTTCCGACATACAATGATTACCAGTTAAAATACAAGATTGATTTCGATAAACGGAACCAGCTTTCGGTCATCTCCATCGGGGCGCTCGACAAGAATAAACTAAATACGGGCATTGCCAATCCTGATGCATTTCAGCGCTATGTGTTGCAGGCACTACCTGTAAATAATCAGTGGAGTTATGTGTTCGGTCTTGTTTACCGTCATTTTCGCACCAGCGGATATGATACCTGGGTGCTGAGCCGCAACATGCTCAACAACGATCAGATCAAATATACCAATAACGTGGAGGTTCCCGACAGCTTGTTGCTTAAATATAATTCGCAGGAAACCGAGAATAAACTTCGGTATGAAGGGGTTACCGACCTTGTGAAATGGAAAATTACCTATGGGGCGGGACTTGAATATGCAACTTACACGAATAAGACTTACCAGAAGATATTTGTTGCCGGCAAACTCCATACACTCGATTATGATTCCAGGATCGGACTTTGGAAATGGAGCCTGTTCGGGCAGGTTAACCGTGCTTTTCTGAACAACCGGCTCAACCTCAACCTTGGCCTCAGAATGGATGCCAACAACTACTCCAACAACATGAACAACCTGCTGAAACAACTTTCGCCGAGATTTTCTGCCTCCTATGCCTTTATCCCCGATAAATTCTTCATCAACTTTAATGTGGGGCGCTATTATCAGCTACCTGCCTATACCACACTTGGATTCCGCAGCAACAACGGTACGCTCGTAAATGATTCCCTTGGTATCAAATATATCTCTGCCGACCATGTGGTGCTGGGACTTGAGTACCAGCCAAAACCAAACACCAAGATCTCGCTTGAAGGATTTTACAAGTTTTACCGCAACTATCCTTTTTCGATCCGTGATTCAGTTGCTTTGGCCAGTAAGGGAACTGAATTTGGCGCTGTGGGTGATGAACCGTTGCTGCCCATTTCAAAAGGACGTGCCTATGGTTTTGAAGTGCTGATCAGAAATCCGGACCTGTTCAAATTCAATTTCATCCTGACCTATACCTTCGTTCGCAGCGAGTTTACGGATTACCACGGTCAGTATATTCCTTCAGCCTGGGATAACCGCCACCTGATCAATTTTACATTAGGCAGGAAATTCAAGCACAATTGGGAAGTTGGCGCCAAATGGCGGTTTGCCGGCGGGCAGCCCTATACCCCCTGGGATATGAATAAATCGGAACTGGTTGTCGCATGGGATGCGCAGGGGAGGGGATATCTTAATTACAGCGCGTTCAATACCCTCAGGTTAACCTCATTTAACCAGCTTGATATCCGTATTGACAAGGGATTTTATTTTAAAAAGTGGTCGATGATGTTCTATCTTGATGTTCAGAATGTATTGAATTTCAAGGCACAACAGCCCGATCTGCTGGTAAACACCCAGGAAGACGGCTCAGTGGTAAAGTATGTTGACCAGGAAGGTCAGGAGCGATATAAACTGCGCACCATCCCAAATAAAGCAGGCACCATTTTACCTGCCATCGGCATCATGGTCGATTTCTGATGATGCCTGATGATCGGATACTAATTCCGCATTCCGCGCCGGCGGGCTTTCATCTCTTCTACCTGCTTTAAGTAGGATTTGAATTGATCGGCGGTCAGAACTGCCTTTAGTTCACCATCTTTCTGCTTGTTGAGATTCTGCATCGACTTGTGTTGAACAGCGGTATCCGCTACTTTCCTTACCTCCTCTATCTTCTTGGCATATTTCAGGTTTATGGCCGAAACCTTGGGCTCCTGTGCGGCAGTGAGCGACAAACTCTCCTTCATCATTTCTGTGAGATGTTTTGCACGATCCTCGGGTGATGCATTTCCGCGACCCATCCCCGGGCCATTTCCCTGAGCATAAATCGAGGTTACGGAGATCAACATCAGTGCAATCATACCAATGGTAACCCGAAGGCTCCTGATTCTTTGATTTAACATGCTTTTCATAGCTTTTCTTGTTTGTAAGATGAAATATAACGGGAAATCGTCATTTTATTTCACTTGGCTTTGTTTTTCAGGTCCATAAGAAGTACCATCTTCGAATTATCTACTGTGGATTTTATTGTGTCCTATGTGCCTATGTGGTGAAATATAAAATATTCTTATTAAACACAGTAGTCACATAGAGCACTGTAGAAAATCTCATTAGAAAACACTAGGCCAGAGTTGTTATTATTGATTTTTATGTGGTGCGTGCATGAATCGGAATTATTATGTATGTTTGTTTGAATAAAATTTTATAAATGACCATTCAGGAGTTTATTGAAAACATAGAAGCTGAATTTGATGATCTGAAACCAGGCGTACTACAATCAACCGGCAATTTCAGGGAGGCCTTTGAATGGAATTCAATAAATGCCTTGATTTTGATCGCCATGGTAAAAACAACGTACGATGTTACCTTGTCGGCCGATGACCTTACCAATTCAACAACCGTTAATGATATTTACTCACTGATTGAAAATCGCGTAAGCAAATAAATGGCTCTGTTTTCCCTTCACGGGATCAAAATTTGCGGAATTTCTGCGGCTGTTCCGAAAAACAAGGAATCCAACGCCGACTATCATTGGATTCCGCGCAAGGAACGGGAATCGTTGATGAAGAACATAGGTGTTGTAACACGCCGGGTGGCTGAAAAAGGAGTCACCACATCCGACCTTTGTGTTGTTGCGGCTGAAAAGCTTATGGATAGCCTACGTTGGGACCGGCACGAGGTTGAATTGCTGATTTTTGTTTCTCAATCACGCGATTACCTCGTACCGACCACTGCCTGCATTGTTCAAAACCGGCTGGGATTGCCGCATTCCTGCATTGCTCTTGATATCGGGCTGGGATGTTCCGGTTATGTTTACGGGCTTTCGGTGATCGGCAGCATGATGCAGTCGGGAACTGTTAAGAAAGCCTTGCTGATGGTCGGTGATATTTCCACCCTGACCACCTGCTACCGCGATAAAAGCACCTATCCTCTTTTTGGCGATGTCGGAACAGTTACAGCCTTGAAATATGATACGAACGCTTCACCGATGCACTTCAACCTGCAAACCGATGGTTCCGGTTTTAAAGCTATCATGATCCGTGATGGCGGAGCCCGCAATGTCATGTCGCGGCGCTCATTTGATATAAAAAAAATCGGAAAAGGGATTTATCGATCACGCCTGCACCTGGAACTTGACGGCATAGAAGTTTTCAATTTTGCCCTACGCGAAGTCGTGCCAAATATCAAAGCCTTGCTCAGCTTTACCGGTCAATCGCTGGCTGAAATGGATTATGTGGTGTTTCACCAGGCCAACAGGCTTATCATTGAAACCCTGCGGAAAATGCTTAAGCTGGATTCGTTAAAGGTGCCATACTCCCTCAGGGATTTTGGCAATACAAGCGGCGCATCTGTTCCGCTCACCATGTTGGTTTCGCTGAGGGAGCCCCTTATCAACTGTAATAAAAAATTGCTGCTCTCTGCCTTCGGTGTAGGATTGTCCTGGGGTTCGGCCATCATAGGAACCGATAAAATCTGTATCCCTGATTTGCTGGAAGTATAACATAAAATAAGGTCTGTGGAAGAATTCTCATTATCCGGAAAATCGATACTTGTCACGGGCGCTTCCTCCGGGATCGGGCGTAAAGCAGCCGTGCTGATCAGCAGGGCAGGAGGACTCGTTTTCATTACAGGCAGGAACGCGAAAAGACTTGATGAGACTTTTCAACAGCTTCATCATCCTATGGAAGCATTGCGTAACATGTCAATTGTTGCCGATCTCACCAATGAATCCGAAATGGATACATTAATCGATCATCTTCCAACGCTGCATGGCATTGTACATTGTGCCGGGATTGTAGGCCCCCTGCCTGCCAAATTCATCACCCAGGCAGATATTAACCGCATGTTTGGTGTAAATTACCACGTTCCTGTAAACTTAACGGGCAAGCTGCTCAGAAAAAAATTGCTGGCCGATGGAGCCTCCATCCTGTTCATGTCGTCGATCGCTACTAAAAATCCTTACTTTGGCGGCGCTCTGTATAGCGGGTCAAAAGCAGCGCTTGAGGCTTATTCCAAAACACTGGCCTTGGAACTTGTTTCAAAAGGTATCCGCTCAAACTGTATCCTGGCAGGACTTGTCGACACGCCAATGATTGAACACATTTCGGAAAAAAACATGCAGGAAGAGGCGCTCAACCGCTACCTGAAAAGATATCCCCTGGGCATCGGCAGACCCGAAGATGTGGCGAATACCATTCTCTTTTTCCTGTCGGATGCCTCAAAATGGATTACCGGAACCTCGCTGATCATGGGGGGGGAATAGCCGGACAAATGACAAGTGACAAATGACAAGTGACAAATGACGAGTGACAAGTGACGAGTGACAAGTGACGAGTGACAAATAATCGTTGAAATAGTAATTATTAATTATTAATTTTTAATTCATAAATGATATCCCCTGTAGAATATTCCGTCGTCGTTCCTGTCTACAACAGCGAGCCTTCCCTTGAAGAATTGTTTGAAGGGTTGAAATCGGTTTTTGAGGCGCAGCAAGCATCTTTTGAGGTGATATTGGTCGATGATGACAGCCAGGATGGCAGTTGGGAGATATTGAAAAAACTGAAAGCATTATATCCTGATATTGTCACGGCTGTCAAACTGAGCAGAAATTTCGGCCAGCACAATGCCACTTTGTGCGGATTTGGGTTTATCAAAGGAGAATTGGTCATTACCATCGACGATGATCTTCAAACACCGACGGCAGAGATACCCAAACTAATGGAACTGCAAAAATCCACTGCAGCTGATCTGGTCTATGGAATCCATAAAAACAAAAAGCACTCCTCCATTCGTACCCTGGGCAGTACATCTTTGAAAAAAACATCAAAAATATTACATAATTCTCCGGGGGAAGGCAGTTCTTTCCGCCTGATAACGGCTGAACTGATAAAAAAAATCCTTCACCATCATCAGAATTTTATCTTTCTGGATGAAATTCTCTTATGGTATACCAATGATATTGAGTTCATTGAGGTTCGTCATTTCGTAAGAAAATACGATAAATCGGGTTATTCCATCAGGAAACTACTGAAACTGCTGGCAAATGTTGTGCTCTACTATACCATGATTCCTTTGAAGTTTATGATCTTTGGCGGATTAACCATCTCAGTGATCACCTTTTTCTATGGAATTTATTTCATCATTAAGAAGCTGGTTTTCAATGTCCCTTTGGGTTATACATCCCTTATCGTGGCGATCTTGTTTTCAACGAGCATCATTTTGTTTAGTCTGGGCGTAATTGGCGAATACCTCAGCCGGATATACCAGGTTCAGAATATGAAACCGCCATTTTCGATTAAAAAGGTACTTTAAAAAGGGAAATGCTGGAATGCAGACAATGCAGGCAATGCAGATAATGCAGGTAATGCAGAAAATGCAGGTAATGCAGAAAATGCAGGTAATGCAGGGATGCCAGAATAAGGGAATGATGAATTTTATAATATTAACTGGATAATGTTACTGTCCGATTATCTAAGGTATTTCCTTGTATTGATTGTCTGATGTTAAAAAAATGGTTTATTCAAGATACGGTTTTTCGTTTTCTTTGCTAAAGGAAGATGACATTGAGCTGGTAAGGCGGTGGCGAAACGATCCGGTTGTTTCCAATAATTTTGAATTCAGGGATCACATTACACCGGAAATGCAAAAGGAATGGTTCAGATCAATCCACAATGTCAATAACCTCTATACCATCATCGGTTATCAGGGTGAGAAGATAGGTGTCATCAACCTGAAAAATATTGATTGGGAAACCCGAACAGGTGAAGGGGGGATTTTCCTCCCGGATGTAAAGTACCACCAGACAATTATTCCAGCCATCATATCGTACATTAGTACCGAAATCATTTTTGTCATGTTCGAATGGAAAATCGGCTATGCCCATGTCCTGAAGGAAAATAAGAGTGTGCAGCAATTTGTCAGCTTGCTGGGGTATGAATTGATGCCGCGACAAGAGGATGTCCTCAATCAGAAGTATAGGATCACAAGTGATTCGTTTGAAAAACGCCGCCCTAAGCTTTTAAAGGCTATCTCAGCACTTGTTGGGAATGATAAAGCCGGCGTATTTTGCGTTGAGCCTGTTGACTATGCCGACCCGGTGGTACTTCAATGGGAAGATAAGGTCAGAACCAACCGGTTCATCAGTCAATTTGAAACGACCGAAGAGGGAAGATTTTATTATTTCTCCTGATAAGACATGGATTTCCTCCCGGAAAAACGGCTGTAAATCCCGGAGAGCATTAGAACTTTCCGTGAAAGCCAACGGGTACTGTCATAGGGCAAATATGAACCCAACTGCATCGCCCGGAAAAGGAGCGTGGCATAAATAACCATCGGCAGTGATGTCAGGTAAACCGCCATACTGAATCTTTTCTCCCTCCGTTCATAACCCAATACATCGGCAGTTTTACCGGCAATCTGGTCAGCGACTCTTACCTGCTTTTCATCCAGTTGCTTTTTCCACAGGTTCATCCTGCCCGTATTTACAGGATTCATAAGGCTTTGATGAAATTTTTCAAAAAGTTCGCGAGGATAGAACTTCAATGATTCATCCTTCAATTTGAAGAAATCAAAAACCGATGGATTGTAGGATATACCAATAAAACCGCACAATTCGCGCATCACATTTTCCTGGTCGGTCACGGCGTCGGTGAAGGCTGCAGAAATGACGGCGGAGAT
>CAIYES010000549.1 GCA_903925275.1 uncultured Bacteroidales bacterium | reverse complement strand
TCGACGACGAGAATTTTTAGTGTTGACATAGATTTATTTCACTTCAAAATTAAGTGGAAAACAAGTTAATATAACATCAGCTGTTGTTTTTTAAGAGTAAATTGTCAATTTCTTCCTTCAGACATTCTGAACGAATGCCTTTATCAAGAAAGCGATCTGCTTTGATCCATTTGCGATTATTCTCATCGTTTATGTCGAAAGTGATGCCTGTTTCTGCCGCAACACCTGTTGCAATGATAATCGGCACATCAGGATATTTCTTTTTCATTTTATAACACAGGATAAAACCACTGTCCTCATTCTCCATCATCAGATCCAGAATGGCAAGATCCGGTTTTGTTTTTTCAAGTATTTCTTCAGCCTCTTTCTGACTTTCTGCAGTTATCGTTTTAAACCCGAAATTGTGCACTTTCGTCTGGAGTTGAAAGAGATAGTCCTTGTCATCGTCAACAATTAAAATTGTAATATTTCCTGGTTTCATATGCTAATAATTTCTATTTTAATGGTCATATGGAATACCCATAATTATTATTCACGGTTTGCATGAACATTATTCTTATGGGTATTTCATTAAAAAAAGATTTGAAGATTCAAAGTAATTCGTTTAAGTAACAGATTCACAGATTCACAGATTCACAAAGTCAACTGTTAGCATTATCCAATTATTCCTGCATTCCATCATTCCATTATTCCATCATTCCATCATTCCATCATTCCATCATTCCTGCATTCCTGCATTCATTCTAGGATCTCCCCCTCGGAACGGTAATCCTGAAAGTAGTCCCGGTAGGTCCTTCTGACGGTTCAGCATTCGAATCGACATGAATTTTTCCTTTGTGCATTTTTACGATCCCGTAAATTAGCGCCAGTCCCAACCCTGTACCTTTTCCCATTTCTTTTGTCGTAAAAAAAGGTGTAAAAAGTTTGTCCATGTTCTCTTTCTGGATTCCGGTACCTGAATCGGCAACTGTGAAGGTGATTTCGTCAGGATCGCCCTCAACACCTACTTTGAGTATACCCCCGCCGGGCATCGCTTCGATGGCATTTTTTTCGAGATTGGTCAGCACCTGCATCATCTGGTCGATATCCAGCCAGGCAACCGGATCAGCGATGGCCGACTCGAACGAAAATACAATATTGTCGGGTTTCACAATCGAATTCATGCTATGCTGCATAAATTTCACGACGTCAGTTTCTGAACGGTTTACCTGGTTTTTACGGGCAAAATTGAGCAATCCGCTAACAATTTTCTTGCAGCGTTCGGCCTGTTCAACAATTAATTTCAGATCCTCCCGAACGGCATCCCCTTCAGGAGCCTCATCCATCAGGATATTGCTGTACATTGTAATAACTCCCAGCGGATTGTTGAGTTCATGTGCAATTCCTGCCGAAAGCTGCCCCATATGCGCTAACTTTTCCGATTGCTTCAAAGCTGCTTTTGCTTTTGCAAGTTTATCGTTTGAAACATTGAGGTTGCTGATGGAATCATGAAGTTTTTCAATGGTATAAGGAAGGCACATTTCCGTTTCGGCCAGGCCTTTGATGATTGCACTTGCATGATCAACACAGGTATCATATCCGCAGGCACCGCAATTGAGATGGTCGTGGGGTGAAAATTTCCCCATGGCATGAAGGGCTTTCAATATATCTTCATTGGTAGGTGGTTCAAGCCGGCGGTCTTCGGGTGTGAAACTCTGTGAAAGATCCAATTGTCCATATAGTTCGACATCTTTTTCCCAGGTTTCCTTATCGATGCTGTCAAGTTTTTTATTCACATACTCGCCGACTGCGGCACTGCGCGCAAAACGCTTTCCTCCGGGTGATGTTCCGGGCCCCATGATACAACCTTCACAGCAAAGCAGCATTAAATGTTTTTTCCGGATGTAACCCTCTTCGAATTCTTTGATGGCCTCTTTGTAATTGGCCTGACCTTCTGCGATAATTACATGCTCTTCCGGAATAGATTCATGGTTGTTGGCAGTATAGTACAAACCCCGGCTGATGGGAAATATGGAGCCTTTTCCGCTGTGCGGAGGATCAAAGTCTGAGGCCTCTGTGTTGTCGACCCGGATGTTCAATTTGTCAAACATCTCACGGAGTTCGCGAAATGTCAGTACCTCATCAACCTCATCTGTCTCGGCTTTTTTTGCAAAACAAGGTCCTATAAATACGACTTTGAGGTCATCTCCATGCTTTTTCTTCATCACACGGGTCATGGCAACCATGGGCGAGGCAATGGGGACAAGGTATGGCACCATGTCGGGATGGTAGTGGCGGATGAAATAAACAATGGCAGGACAGTCTGAGGAGATGTCCCCTTCAAAACCGTCATTTTTTATCTTGTGTTCGTATTCTCTGGCAACAATATCGGCACCGAATGATACTTCAGTTACATAATCGAAGCCAAGTTTACGAATCATCCCTACTAATTTTCTGTGGTCAGGAATTTCGTCAAATTCAGCAGGAAAACTTGGTGCAATGCATGCTGCAATGGTACTTTTCGATTTCAGAAGTTCAAAAACAGCATCAATGGAATACAATGGAATTTTTGCACCCTGACTGCACACTTTCACACAGTTTCCGCAACCAATGCACCGGTCGTTGATCACTTCGGCTTGCCCGTTCATGATCTTGATTGCCTTTACCGGGCATTCGCGAACACAGGTAAAACATACCCGGCAACGGTCTTTCAGGGTGAATACCAACTGGCGGTGATAAGAATGGCTCATTTTGTTTCAGGTATAATTCTTGATAGATGAAGAAGTTCCTTATTGTGCCCACTGCCAGGTTTTGCAAGAAATTTCTCATAAAGATCTGTGATGATCGGATTTTTATGCGCCACCTTGATCATCTCCTCGTCATCCACATCATAAAGTGACTTCATGCGTGTTTTAAGGTTTTTTTCATCCGAACCAAGGCTCTGGCCTCCTCCATTGATGCATCCAAACGGGCAAGCCATTACTTCAATTATCTGGCAATCCGTGCGATTAGCTTCAATGTCATCAATCACTGCATTTACATGGGCAAGTCCGTTTACAGCCATCACATTTAAAATATTTTTGCCAGCTTTTATCCTTGCCTCTTTTTTATTTTTCAAACCTCGTAATTCACTGATTTTTAAGGTGCTCATCTCCTGGCCGGTCATCATGAAATGGATTGTCCGCATGAGCCCTTCCAAATGGCCTCCCGAAATGCCAAATAAATTCCCCGAGGAGCTGCGCATACTGAAAGCGGTGTCGTTCGACTCAGGTTCAAGGCTGTTAAAATCAATTCCCAGCATCCTGATCATCTTCACCAACTCGCGGGTTGTAATCACCGCATCCACATTGAATGATGTGCCATCCTTCATCCGGTCGGTGGTTGCCTCGTGTTTTTTCGCCGTACAGGGCATAACTGATACCACAAAAACATTTTCGGGTTTCTGACTGGCTGAACTGGTGATATAATTCTTGATGAGCCTCCCCATCATTTGCTGCGGCGAACAGGTTGTTGAAAGGTTTTTTATCAATTGAGGTTTAGTCTCTTCCACATATCTAACCCAGGCCGGACAACATGAGGTAAACATCGGCAGGTTTACCTGTTTGTTATACCTTTCGATAAATTCTGCAGCCTCCTCCATAATGGTAAGGTCGGCAGCCATAGAGGAATCGAAAACCTGGTTGAACCCCATTTTCTTCAGGGCAGCGCGCAACAGGTTCAGGATATCTTTACTTGCTTTGATGTTAAACTCCTCTGCTACTGAAGCCGGAATGGTAGGAGAGAACTGTATGACCGGAAAAAGTTCAGGATTGTTCAATGCATCAAGAACCACTTGAAAACTCGATTTCTCGGACAGCGCTCCGGTAGGACAAACCATGATACACTGGCCGCATTTTACGCAGGTTTGCATGTTCAAACCTTTGTTATATGAAGTTCCGATCCTGCTTTCGCTTCCGCGGCCCACGACATCGATGGCATAAACCCCGATTATCTCGTCGCAAACCCTGATGCAACGGCCGCACAGGACACATTTGGCCGGATCGCGAACGATGGATGTGCAAGCCTTGTCAATTTGAACCAGTTGCCGTTTCCCATGATATTTTCTTTCTCTGATGTTCATCTCATCTGCCAGATCCTGCAACCCGCAATTTCTGCTGCGTTCACAATACAGGCAATCGTCGGGATGACTTGCCAGCAATAGCTCCACAAGGACTTTACGGGCTTTAAGTACCCTTGGTGAATGGGTCTTGATCTTCATCCATTCCGTTACGAGATGGGAGCAGGATGGTACAAGTTCTGAAACCCCTTCTATCTCTACAACACACATTCTGCATCCGCCGGTTGGTGAGAAACCATTCAAATAACACAAGGTTGGAACGTGAATGCCAATCCGGTCAAGGACATTTTTAATAGTTTCACCCCGTTTTGCCGATACCTGTTGTTCGTTTATCTCAATATTGAATTGCATTTTACCGGTTATTTGAAGTAAATAGCATTGAATTTACAGCTGTCAAAACAAATACCGCATCCGGTGCACTTCGACTCCACAATGAAATGGGGGAGTTTTATCGCTCCGATGATTGCATTTTCGGGACATTTTTTCTGACATACGTTGCAGCCATTGCAATTCTCAACATCGATATAAAATGTTCGCAGGTCATGGCAAACTCCCGCCTTGCATTTCCTGTCAAAAATGTGTTCTTCATATTCTTCACGGAACCATTTCAGTGAAGAAAGTACCGGGTTTGGTGCATTTCGTCCCAATCCGCACAGGGAAGTGTCGCGGATAACTTCAGCAAGATTTTCCAATTCCATCACTCCCTTGAATCGTTCAAGTGTTTCATGTGTACTCTCTTCTCTGGGTCGCCGGGTAATCTCTTCAAGGATTTGCAGCATACGCCTGGTACCTTCACGACACGGGATGCACTTTCCGCAACTCTCTTTTTGCAGGAATTCAAGAAAATATTTTGATAAATTCACCATGCAGGTCTCTTCATCGAGGATGATTATTCCACCCAAACCAATCGATGAACCAATCTGCTGCAATGATTCGTACCCAATTGAGGTATCAAGGTCCTGCACCGGTATGCAAACACCCGAAGGCCCGCCGAACTGGACAGCTTTTAATTTTTTATTGTCTTTTACACCACCGGCAATTGCATAAACAATTTCCGAAATGGTTATACCCATAGGGATTTCGATGAAACCTGTTTGTTGCGCTTTACCTGCAATACTGAATATCTTGGTTCCATGGCTTTGCCTGGTTCCGATTGATTTGAACCATGATGGTCCATTCTCCAGAATTGCAGGAATGTTTGCCAGTGTTTCGATATTGTTCACCACAGTAGGGTGACCAAATAACCCCTTTTCGGCGGGATAGGGTGGTTTTGACTGCGGAATGCCCCGTTTCCCTTCAAGACTTGCAATCAGGGCAGTTTCTTCCCCGCACACAAATGCACCTGCCCCTTGCCGGATATGGATGTTCAGGTTGAATCCACTGCCAAATATATTTTCTCCGACAAATCCATATTCCTTGGCCTGGTTGAGCGCCGACGTCAGTATCAACAGTGATTGCCCGTAATCGGACCTTACATAGATATACGCGTTGTTGGCGCCAATGGCATAAGCTGCAATGGCAATTCCTTCAACCACCCGGTGCGGATCACCTTCAATGATGGCTCTGTTCATAAATGCTCCCGGATCACTTTCGTCCGCATTGCAAACAAGGTATTTTTGATCGCTGCCTGTTCCGAGTGCGAGAGCCCATTTTTTGCCGGTCGGGAAACCGCCACCTCCGCGCCCGCGTAACTCGCTTTGATCGACGATTTCACAAACTTTATCTGCTGTGTAATTCAATACCGTTTTATAAAGCGACTTGTATCCGCCAAAGGCAATGTAGTCATCGATTGAATATGGGGAAATGATCCCTGAGTTGCGAAGAATGTTACGGTGTTGCTTTGCAAAAAAAGGCAACTGATCAATACCTGGAATACCGGGCCAGTCTTCGTGACCTGCATGTTGATATTGACCTAACACCGTTTCGCCAACAACCAGATGATGAAAAACAGAATTCAGTAAACTTTCAACTTTATCCTCAGTCGCATGATGAAATGATACTCTTGCCTTGCCTGGTAACTGAACATCAATCAGAGGTTCAACTGAACACAGTCCCACACATCCGACCTTCACAATCTCTGCATCAACCTGGTTATCCTGTAAATATTTTTCAATCGCCGCATATGTTTTTCCGGCGCCTGCAATCATACCACAGGTACCCATACCAACATACACAACAGCGTGTTTTACTTTGTCACGTTTTATTTGAGAAAGCCTGTCTGCATTGGCCTTATCAAAAATATTGGAATAACTTTTCAATATCTTTTCGACCAGGAATTCCTTGTTTTCATGCGAGCTAAAAACGACCATCTTATACTGTTATTTCTTTAAGGGATCGGATGATCCGGGTTAATTCTTCCGGTGTGGTATGCGGATAAAAAGTATCGTTGACACGCAGTACAGGAGACGACTCACAGGCTCCCATGCAATTTACCAGTTCAAGACTGTACCTTCGATCCCTGCTCGTACCGCCTGCTTTAACTTTTAATTGTTTTTCCAGTTCGCCAAGATAGGTTGATGAACCATGCAAATGACATGCTGTCCCGCGGCATAACTGAATGTGAAAACGACCGAGCGGTTTGAACCGGAACTGGTCATAAAAAGCAGCCACGCCATAAACTTTGTTTACGGGCATGTTGATATATCGCCCAACTTCAGCCAGCAATTCGTCAGTTAAAAAACCATGTTCCGTTTGTATCTCCTGTAAAATCGGGAGAAGCCCGTCTTTTTTGTTCGCCGGATGTTTGGAAAGTAATGTTTCCAGATTCTCTTTCGTCATGACATTTAAAATTAAGTTCTCTTCGAAAAGTGAACTTTTTGGAACAAAGTCCTAGACTGATATTCTATCAATTTACCAGCCAAATGGCCGGGGCAAAGTAAACCGTCGTAATGCAGGGCTTCAGCAAGTGATTTTGTACTGCAAATCCTTTTTCCAGGAAGCTGATAATTCATTATCTGCCCTACAAAAGTAGAAATTAAAACTCAATTATGAAAGCATTAATTGTGAAATATTTAGCAATGTGAATAAATAAACAAACATTTGATTGGCTATTTTGTAATAATAATTTTCAATCAATGTTATTTTTAACCGCAGATATTCATAAATTTGACCATAATAACCGATATATGCCCGTTGAACCTCTTTTTCATATCTCCCATGACGTTTGTATAAAATGCTATTCCTGTGTGCGGATTTGTCCCGTGAAGGCGATCAGGGTGGATGTCAATACCGGATATCCTTCGATCATTCCTGAACGGTGCATTGGTTGCGGCAGTTGCTACAGGGCTTGTTCCCCAATCGCAATTTCGTACCGAAGTTCCGTCGAAGAGACAAAAATAATATTATCATCAGGTGAAAGGGTGGCTGCAATTTGCGATCCGACTATTTCCGGCGAATTTCATGACATTACCGATTACAGAAAATTCGTTGAAATGATAAAACAACTGGGCTTTGCCTATGTGAGTGAGGTCTCTTTTGGTGTTGATCTGGTTGCCCGGAAATACAAGGAACTTTTCGACAATTTTAAGGGGAAATATCATATCACGGCGAATTGTCCTTCTGTAGTGGCGTTCATCGAAAAATATTACCCGGAGATGATCAATAACCTTGCACCAATTGTCTCCCCGATGGTTGCAACTGCCAAAGTAATAAGACAGAAATATGGCCAAAACGTCAAAATCGTTTTTATCGGTCCCTGCATCGCCACCAAGGATGAAGCGCTCAAATTTGTTGGAGATGCAAAAATTGACGCTGTACTGACGTTCGTTGAACTCCGGCAACTGTTTAACGAGTTCAACATCAGGGAGAGCCAGCTTGAATTTTCTGAATTTGATCCGCCATTGGGACATAAAGGGTCGCTCTACCCGATAAGCAACGGCATTCTTCAGGCTGTCGATATCAATGAAGATTTACTTACCGGCAGTGTCATTACCACTGAGGGAAGGAATAATATGGTAGATGCCGTGAAGGAGTTTAATGCACGGATTGAATTGATCAAACGGAATTTCAATATTTTTTATGAT
>CAIYES010000548.1 GCA_903925275.1 uncultured Bacteroidales bacterium | reverse complement strand
GGGACAACTGATCTATGGCAACATTAAAAGCTATATTATTTTTAACGGTTTTAACAAAATAATGGAGGGTGCCGACTTCCCGAAAACCATGCCGCAAGGAAAACTGGGCATTCATGATGAGTATACGCTTGGATATATGGTGAAAGATATTGAAAAGATGAAACAACCGTTTTTTACGGCACTTTTTACCGTGAGTACCCATTCACCATGGGACCAACCGTTTGCAAAACCCTTGAAATGGGGAGATAACGAGCATGAATACATCAACGCTGCCTATTACACCGATCATTGCCTGGGCGAATATTTTGCCATGGCCAAAACTCAATCATGGTATGACAACACGCTTTTCATCATTGTAGCCGATCATAGTCATAATTCATATCGAAACTGGCATCCGCACTCAAAGGAATACCATAAAATTCCGATGCTGTTCTATGGAAATGCAATTAAGGAAGAATACAGGGGCACTGTGTGGCACAAACTTGGCAATCAGCATGATTTGGCGGCAACTTTGCTGGGACAACTCGACATGTCGTCTGAAAATTACCAGTTCAGTAAAAATTTATTTAACCCGTCAGTCCCTGAATTTGCATATTATTCAACGGAAGATGGTGTTGGATGGATAAGAAATTATGGATATTTCACCTATGATAAAAAACCAAATTTTTACTATTGGTGGACAGATCCAAAATTGCCGGATTCGATCAGGCAGGAAGGAAAAGCATACCTTCAAACTGTTTTTTCCGCCTATATGAACAACTGAGGAACATAAGGCGCAAAAAAAATAATCAAAAGTCGGAATGAAAAAAATCCGACATCAATATTTCCTGTGAAGATCAGCGTGAAAATATAATTTTATTCAAGCAGATGAACGACCAGCCCGGACCGTAATTTGGGTTCGAACCATGTCGTTTTTGGTGGCATGATGTTACCTGAGTCGGCAATGTCAATTAATTGTTTCATCGAAACCGGGTAAAGTGCAAATGCAGCCTGCATTTCGTTGCTGTCCACCCGTTTTTGCAATTCAGCAAGTCCGCGTATTCCACCAACAAAATCAATACGATCGGAAGTACGCAGATCTTTGATGTTTAAGATTTCATCTAAAACCAATCGAGAAAGGATGGTAACATCCAGAACGCCAATGGGGTCGTCATCGTTGTAAGTTCCAGGTTTCGCGGTCATTGAGTACCAGGTACCTTTAAAATACAGGCCAAAATTGTGTAAGGCAGCCGGTTTGTAAATTTCCGTTCCATTTGGTTTAATGGTAAAAACTGTTTCAAGCCTTTTCAGAAACTCCTCTTTCGTCAAACCATTCAGGTCTTTTACGACCCGGTTGTAATCGATGATCGATAGCTGATCGTCGGGAAAATGCACAGCAAGGAAATAGTTGTATTCCTCTGTTCCGCTGTGAGCAGGGTTTTGAAGCTTTTTTTCGTTGCCTACCAGCGCAGCGGCTGCCGTGCGGTGATGCCCGTCAGCAACATATGTGTAAGGCACTTGCTTAAACAGGTTTACTATTTTATCAATGATTGCAGTGTCGTTGATGACCCAGAAATGATGTCCAACACCATCGCTGGCGATAAAATCATATTCCGGATCATGCAATTGAACGAAATTTGAAACTACTTCGTCAATTGCCGGAACAGACGGGTAGGTAAAAAAAACCGGTTCCATGTTGGCATTGGTGATGCGAACATGTTTCATCCTGTCTTCTTCTTTATCCTTGCGGGTCAATTCATGTTTTTTGATTATACCATGCATATAATCTTCAATACCGGCACAGCCCACAATCCCATATTGGGTTTTGCCATTCATCGTCTGAGCATAGATGTATAGCAAATCACGGTTATCGGCTTTCAGCCAGCCCTGTTTCCTGAATAAATCAAAATTCTCTTTTGCTTTGTTGTAAACAAGTTGCGAATGAATATCCACAGAATCAGGAAGATCAAT
>CAIYES010000547.1 GCA_903925275.1 uncultured Bacteroidales bacterium | reverse complement strand
GGCAGCTTCACACCCCAACGTTGCCATTGACGCATGTGCCGGTAGGTTACTCATGATGGAACATGAGATTAAATCACTCTTGAAAAAAGAACGTTTAACAGTTATTTGAACAGCCCCGTGTCGCACGTTTATTCACCCATAACGGCGGCTTCAATAATATAATCCAGTTGCGGAAACTGTTTTTTAAGATAACCATTGCCATGGATCATCACCGAATCCTGGTGGTTGGCCGGTTCAAAACCATATTCCGCGAACAGGGATTCAACGACATCAAACCCCGAAATGATCTTAGCTACAGGGGGAAAGCCTTGCAAGCCATTGTAATTGACAGTATCCAGCTTGAAATTATCTTTCAGGTTGATAAATAATTGGGTCGTCCGGCTGCTCATCCCATCACGTGCGTAAGAGATGGTTCCTTTCAGATTGCTGCCAATCACTGGTTCATCATAAACCGGACGTTTGTCCCAGAAATAGTTAACGTCTTTCAGGTCGCATATTCCGAACTGGACAACATATCCCTTTTGTACCCTGAATAAGGCATTCCCGTTGTAGAATCCGGTTTCCAGAAGTTGATAAAGCCGGTCTGCAGCCAATGGCGACCATGCCCTTGTGGCTTCAATCACGAAATCTCCTTTGGTAGTCCTGAATTTTGCCCGGAATGTGGCTGGTGCATGCGCCATCAGCATCGACTGGTCTGGTATTTTCTGTGCATGGACAGGAATAATGACCAGCAAAATCAAAGACAACAAAAATGATTTTTTCATTGTATATCTAATAACAAAATAAATAAAATAGAATGAGCAATAAATGCAAAGGTAAATATACAATGAATGGGGATAAAGTCAAGAAAAGGCAAAAAAATTATGATATCAGTTTGAAGATGTGACAGTGAATCGGATAAAGTGTGTCTATTCTTTCACAATTGCGCCGGCATATTTTTATTTATGATAATAAGTATTAATTTTATCAACGCATTTACAGGTTCTTGCGTAGAAACATTTTAAATTATAAACAGCTATGAAATTACCAAAATCTATTTCGAACTGGATAAGCATTACCGGTTTTATTTTTGCAGTCAACAGCCTGATCCTGATCCTGGTATTGTTTGTTCAGGCATTACTGTCAGAGCACCAGAATCCGTATAACGGCATATTTACCTACATCATTCTGCCTTCGATTATGGTGATCGGGTTGCTTATGATTCCGCTGGGTATGCTCATCAACCGGAAAAAAACACACGATCCAGGTCAGCGGTGGCCGGTTCTCGACATGAACGTTCCGCGGCAGCGCCAGAAATTCGTGATGATATCCATTTTTACCTTTCTTTTCCTGATCGTCTCGGCTATGGGCAGTTATGAGGCGTTCAATTATACTGAATCGATTGAATTTTGCGGAAAACTCTGCCATAAAGTAATGGAGCCCGAATATGTAACCTATCTGCATTCGCCGCATGCCCGTGTTGCCTGTGTTGAATGCCATGTGGGTGAAGGTGCAGGATGGTATGTGAAGTCTAAACTGTCGGGGTTATACCAGGTTTATTCAGTCATCTTTCACAAATATGCGCAGCCCATCGAAACTCCTATTCAGAATTTGCGTCCAGCCCGCGAAACGTGCGAGCGCTGCCATTGGCCGCAAAAATTTTATTCACGGAAACTGCGGAGCCAGCGTGTCTATCTCACCGATTCACTCAATACTGAAGTCAACTATTCCATGCTGATGCGTATCGGGCCGAATTATAGTCCGATGGGGCTGAAGGAAGGGATCCACTGGCATATAAACAGTAACATGCGCATCGAATATATTGCCTCAACGAAAGACCGTGAATCCATTCCATGGGTGAAGTTTACAAATTTAAAGACAGGGGATGTGCAGGTGTTTCAGGATACCGATAATATGCTTGACAAAAAAGCGATCGATACACTTACACATCGCATCATGGACTGCATGGATTGCCACAACCGCCCTTCGCATTCCTATAAATCACCCATGGTATACGTCGACAATGCCATGATTTCCGGTGAAATTCCCAAGGAACTACCCTTTATTAAAAAGGTTTCGATGAATGTCCTGAAGGGTACGTTCGGCACCAAAGATTCTGCATTTATGTATATCCGCGACAGCATCACCAATTTTTATAAAACAGGTTATCCTTCGATATATAAAACCCAGAAGCCAATGATCGATAAGGCCATCGCGGGAATACAGGAGGCCTTTTCGCTGAATGTATTTCCTTACATGCGCGCTTCTTCCAGTAAATACCTGAACCATATCGGGCATCTCGAATCCGACGGTTGTTTCCGTTGCCATTCCGACCGGCATAAAAGCGAGAAGGGAAAAGTAATATCCAGGGACTGCAACCTGTGCCATACCATCATCGCTCAGGGACCCACAGGGAACATCAAGTATTCCACCATCGATAACATTATGGAATTTCAGCATCCCATCGATATCAAGGACAAATGGAAAACCTATTTCTGTACTGAATGCCATAGGGAACTGTACCCGTAGCTTTTGCGTTTCTCATCTTTCTGTGATTTACCCATCTCCTGACACTTTCCTGCGGGCAGGAGTTGGTCAGGAATGAAAACCCTTAACCTGGAATTGGCCGGAATCTGTCAACAGCTTTTCTCTCTGCTGTTTCCGCAATTATTTACAGCTTGCTGCCAAGCCGGGATTTAGCGTGAGGTCATTTTGCAGACAATCATTTTAAATTATAAATTTTCGTACATTTGCACACTTAAATTTTGAGGCATATGTTCCTAAATTCAGATAAATTCCGGGGTGAAGGACTGACATATGATGATGTGCTGCTTGTTCCGGCCTATTCCGAAGTTTTGCCGCGGGAAGTCGATGTTTCAACATTGTTTTCCCGAAATATAAAACTGAATATTCCCATTGTTTCGGCCGCCATGGATACGGTCACCGAATCACGTATGGCTATTGCCATGGCGCAGGAAGGCGGGATAGGAGTTCTGCACAAGAATATGTCGATCGAAGACCAGGCGCTGCAGGTCCGTAAAGTAAAACGTGCCGAAAACGGGATGATTCTTCAACCCGTGACCCTCAGGGAGAATGCACTGGTGGGTGATGCCCTGGCCATGATGAAAGAATTCAGCATTGGCGGTATCCCGGTTACCAATGTAAACAACGAATTGGTTGGCATCGTCACCAACCGCGATCTCCGGTTTGAACGGGATCACATGCGCCCGGTCACCGAAGTGATGACCAAAAAAGTGATTACCATCAGTGAGTTTACCGATTTTGAGCAGGCAGAAGCCATCCTTCAGCAACATAAAATTGAAAAACTCCCGGTTGTCGACAAAAATAATAAGCTCATAGGTCTGATCACCTATAAAGATATCTTAAAGGTCAAAGCACGTCCGAATGCCTGTAAAGACAGCCTGGGACGCTTGCGCGTTGCAGCAGGGGTTGGTGTGACTGCCGACACCCTCGACAGGGTTGCCGCATTGGTACGTGAAAATGTTGATGCAATCGTGATCGATACCGCACATGGTCATTCCCGGGGTGTGATGGAAATGGCCAAACGTGTTAAAAACGCCTATCCCGCGGTGGATCTGATCATTGGAAACATCGGCACAGCCGAAGCTGCCATAGATCTTGCAAAACTTGGGGTGGATGGTGTGAAAATCGGAATTGGCCCCGGATCTATTTGTACAACACGCATCATTGCCGGGATTGGTGTTCCTCAGTTATCAGCCATTTATGATGTAACTGCTGCGCTCAAAGGCAGTGGCGTACCGGCAATCGCTGATGGAGGTATCCGTTATACCGGTGATATCGTTAAAGCCCTTGCAGCCGGAGCCCATACAATAATGGCCGGATCACTATTCGCCGGAGTTGATGAATCACCAGGTGAAACGGTCATCTTTGAAGGGAGAAAATTCAAAACCTACAGGGGGATGGGCTCCATCGAAGCCATGCAACAGGGTTCAAAAGACCGCTATTTCCAGGATGTGGAAGACGATATCAGGAAATTAGTCCCCGAAGGCATCGTTGGCAGAGTCCCTTACAAAGGGTCCCTCTCGGAGGTGATTTACCAGATGGTGGGAGGTCTCAAGGCCGGTATGGGTTACACCGGCTCACAAACCATCGAAATCCTCCAAAAAGCAAAATTTATTAAAATTACTGCTGCCGGGGTTGCAGAAAGCCACCCGCATGATGTCACCATCATCAGTGAAGCGCCAAACTATAGTCGGTAAAAATTTTTAATTATTAATTAATAATTAAAAATTTTTACCGACTATAGTTTGGCGCTTCACTGATGATGGTGACATCATGCGGGTGGCT
>CAIYES010000546.1 GCA_903925275.1 uncultured Bacteroidales bacterium | reverse complement strand
TACCTCGCTGCTCTGCGGCGGGGACATTCAGTATGTTTTGATTTTCGGAGTAGGCTCAGGGTTTAATCAAAAAGTTTCAATATTCAGTGTGACCTATTCAATTGAAGGCAACACTTTCCACCACAACGTTTTCTTATTTACCTCAAGGGGCAGCCCTTTTCGTTTTTTATACATGACCGTAACAACAATTGCCAGTGCAATTGTTGATCCACGAAACACATTGGATGATACTCCGCCAAGTGCATTCTCACTTACTGTAAATATCTCCCACGACAAATTCATCAGAAAATGCATGCAAACCGGAACCCATAAATTGTAATTCCATTCAACATATAGCCATGCAAAAAAAACCGCGCCCATAAATGTTGTCAGGAAAATTCCTGTTAGTATCATAAAATCAGTACTTTGATATAGATGTCCAGATGCAAATAACAAAGCACCTGCAACGACTGAAGGGATAAAACCGATTTTTGTGTACTTGAAAAATTGTCCAAATAAAAATCCCCGGAAATAAAGTTCCTCAAAAAAACCGGCACAAATGGTGAGTTTGATAATTTCCGGTAATGTAACTTTATAATTAACCGGAAAAAAAATAAATCCGCCAATAAACATAGGCAAAGTAAATAAAACTGCCACGAGAAATCCTGTGATGAAATTCCCGTTTAACCCTAAATGGGTGAATAGTTTAAAGTCTTTATGAATTATGGCTGAACCGATAAAAAGAGGAGTTCCGGCAACGATATAAGTTAAGATGTAACTGATGATGCGAAAATTTACCAGCATATCTATGGCGGAAAATATTTTCCCAAAGAATCCGGAAATAACATAATAAGTCAAAAAGGAGATGACTACAATTATTGAAGTTCTGACAGTTTTATTCATCTTCAAGGTTTTTTATATGATCAACAAAGCATTCGTTTAGTCATTATCAATGAAGGCAGTTGAAATTCAGCTGGTTTTTAACACGGGAACCTAAAAAAGCTGATTGAATAATTTTGCCACAACGAAAGCAGCCGCAGCAGCTGTTATTCCGATCAGGGTGACTTTTAACGCTCCTTTCAGGGGTGGTTGTCCTGTGACTTTGCTTTTAAAATATCCGAACACAAACAGGCAAATTACAGTAAGAATAGCCGAAATCAATAATCCCTGCGTCGGGGTGTGCGTAAAAAAATAGGCAGACAATGGAATTAACCCGCCAACGATGTAAGAAATCCCAATGGTAGCGGCACTGTTCCGTGCCCGGTTTGCATCAGGCTTTTCCAGGCCCAATTCGTATTTAAGCATAAAGTCTACCCATTTATCTTTATCCTTTGCCAATTCATCGGCGATGATATTTTGCGTCGTTTCATTTATTCCATATTCGGCAAATATCAATTTTATCTCACCCTTTTCTTTTTCTGGTAAAGTCTCCACTTCGGCATATTCCCGTTTAAGTTCGGACTGGAAGTGTTCCTGCTCGGTTTTTCCAGCCAGATAACCGCCCAGTCCCATCGCGATACTTCCGGCAACAATCTCTGCAATACCGGCTGTGATGACTACCGAATTGTGTTGAACAGCTCCGCTCAAACCTGCTGCCAATGCAAACGGAACAGTTAATCCATCACTCATACCGATAACGATATCGGTGATGAATGCTGAACTTCCCAAATGTTCCTCTTTGTGAGAGTTTTTAGAATTTGCCATTTTTTGCAATATTATTTAATCTATCAGGTTAATGAACGATGATAACTGTGAATTTTTTATCAAAAGTGGGAAAAAATGACGGACATACACCATTTTTTTATTCCTATTACCCGACTAATATCCGATTGCAGGGTATAGACCATATAACATCAAGATAATCAGGCAACTCAATTTACGAAGTTATCTTGAGCGCAAAACACTGCCCGAATGGGCATAAAATCCCAACAATGGGAATCGCCTCTCGAAGTGGAACATGAATATCTACTTAAATAGAAGCTATTTGAAATTATTTCGTCGTTGTGTTATAATATTATCTATCTTTGCACCCGAATTAGATATCCATGAAGCGGGGGGACAAAAAGTCCCCTCTTTTATTAATAACCAATGATCACTGAAAAACAGATTATAAAATTGGTGGAGGAACACTTAGGGGAGGGTGAATTTTTTTTAGTTGATCTTGTTATTAAACGGGGAAATCAGATTTCCGTTTTTATCGATGGTGATCATCGGGTCACCATTGAAGCTTGCCGGCATTTGAGCCGCTTTCTGGAGGAAAGCCTTGACCGTGAAACCGAAGATTTTGACCTGACCGTTTCATCAGCCGGAGCCGACCGCCCCTTAAAACTTCCGAGGCAGTACCGAAAGAATATCGGAAATGACCTTGAACTGGTATCCAAATCGGGTGATAAATTTACAGGGAAAGTTTTAAAAGCCGATGAACACGGGGTTGAAATTGAACAATATCCTGTAAAAAAATCAAAGAAAGAACAGGAAAAAATCATAGTATCGTTGAAATATGACGAAATAAAATCAGCAAAAGAAGTAATCTCATTTAAAAAGTAGAATTATCAAACAATGGAACATCTGAATTTAGTCGAAACCTTTTCGGAATTCAAGGAATTCAAGAATATCGACAGGGAAACCATGATGCGCATTCTGGAAGATGTATTCAAGCACATGTTAACGAAAAGGTTTGGGTCGGCCGATAATTTCGACATCATTGTAAATATCGACAAGGGAGACCTTGAAATTTTCCGTTCACGGACGATTGTTGAAGATGGTACTGTCGAAGATGAAAACACCCAGGTGCCTCTTTCCGAGGCTATAAAGATTGAGCCCGATTTTGAGGTGGGTGAAGAACTGTCAGAAGAAATAAAATTAGAGAGTTTTGGACGCCGTGAAATCCTGGCCATCCGCCAGAACCTGATTTCCAAAATTCAGGAATATGAAAAGAACAACGTCTACACCAAATACCGTGAAAAAATCGGTGAAATAATTTCAGGGGAGGTTTATCAGGTCTGGAAAAAAGAGATTCTTGTACTTGATGATGAAAGCATTGAATTAATCCTTCCGAAATCGGAACAGATCCCGACCGATTTTTACCGGAAAGGTGACACCATACGTGCCGTAGTGTCGAAAGTAGAGATGAAGAACAACAACCCGATCATCATTTTATCACGCACCTCGGAAGCATTTCTCGAGCGTTTGTTCGAGTCGGAAGTACCGGAAGTGTATGATGGACTGATCAACATAAAAAAAATTGTAAGGGTGCCAGGTGAGCGCGCCAAAATTGCAGTTGAATCGTATGATGACCGCATCGATCCGGTGGGTGCATGCGTTGGCATGAAAGGCAGCCGGATTCATGGAATCGTTCGTGAACTGAAAAATGAAAACATTGATGTAATCAACTATACAACAAACCCGTCGCTGTTTATCCAGCGTGCGCTTAGCCCGGCAAAGGTTTCTTCAATCGTTATCATCGAGGCGGAAAAAAGGGCTGATGTTTATATGAAACCCGACCAGGTATCACTTGCCATCGGAAAAGGTGGCTTCAACATAAAACTGGCCGGAAAACTTACCGGCTATGAGATCGATGTTTACCGGGATACGGATGTGGATAATGAAGATGTGGACATCCAGGAGTTCTCTGATGAAATCGATCAGTGGATCATTGATGAGTTGAAATCAATTGGATGTGATACTGCAAAAAGTGTTTTAGATCTGCATGTTGAGGAGTTGGTGAAGCGGACCGACCTCGAAGAAGAGACAATCAATGAAGTAGTCCGCATTTTAAAGGCTGAATTTGAATAAAAAACCATAATTTTGCTCAATGAGTGAAGGCGTAACAATAACCAGGTTAAGCAAAGCTGCACGGGAATTTAACATTGGGATGAAGACCGTGGTGGATTTCCTGACTAAAAAAGGATTCCCGATCGAGATGGATCCAAATGCGAAATTAACACAGGACATGTATAACTTTCTGATGAAAGAATTTGCATCGGAAAAGCATGTCAAGGAAGAAGCAAAGAAGATCGGACTGCAATTCACTTCCCATGAAACCATCACCATCGAGGATAAGAAAACGGCTACGAAGGATCGTGAAAAGGAGCTAGATGATTTATTCATCAAGAACGTCTCCATGGATTTCGAGAAAAAGCAGTACGATTCGGTCAAAAAATCAAAGGAAGTTGTTGTAAAAGAACATGTTATAGAGCCTGTCGCAGAAGTGAAAGTGGAGGAGGTCATCTCTCTGCCTGAACCACTTCCCGAAGAACCACCCTCAATACAGCCAGAAAAAATTGCAGAACCGGAAGTTCCTGCCGAACAACCTCCTGCTGCCCATCCTGTGGTTATTGAACCAGAACCGGTTGAAATTTATGATCAGGCACCAGAGCCAAAGGATATCGAGGTTTCATTACCAGTCATAGAAGAACCTGCAGAAGAAACTCCGGCATCGTCTGAACCTGAACCCGATAAAAAATCAGCAAATGATTTGAAGATTGTTGGCAAGATGGATTTGGGTATTTTTGCCAAGAAGCCTGTTAAAAAGGGACAAGGGAAGGTTAAAAAGGTTGAAGAAACGGTTATTTCTACTCCTGTGGAAGAACCGGTATCCGTCGAGGATATCGCAGTGGCCGGTCCTGAAATAGTTGAATTGCAGGAGCCTGTTATTGAACCGAAAAAGGAGGAAGTTGAAATCCCTTTAGTTGCAGAAATTGTTCAGGAATCCAATTTTTTACCCACCGAACGCATCATTCTGGAAGGGCCTACGATCCTTGGTTCCATGAAACTTCCTGAACCAAAGAAATTTGAGAAAAGGAAACCCCAACCTGTTGCATCTTCTTCTGATGAAACCCTGAAATCGAAGAAAAAGAAACGTAAACGCATCAAGCGTCAGGGTGAAGGGGGTACACCCGGCACCAGCACGACTGTTGTAACCACCGAAGCACCTCGTCCAAGTTTGCATAAGCCGACACTGGCCAAGGACAAAAAATTCCACAAGGATATTCAGAAACCTGAGGTTACTGTTGAAGATATTGAAAAACAGATCAAGGAGACCCTTGCCCGTTTAAGTCCGTCGGGAAAATCGAAAGCATCGAAATACCGCAAAGCCAAGCGTGATGCTGTCAGTCATCAGATGCACCAGGATCAGGAGCGGATGGAAGAAGGTAAAAGGGTTATCAAAGTCACCGAGTTTGTGACTGCGAATGAACTTGCCTCCATGCTGAATGTTCCGGTTACCGAGGTCATTTCCACCTGCATGTCACTTGGAATGTTTGTTTCCATCAACCAGCGTCTTGACGCAGAAACGCTGACCCTCGTGGCTGAAGAATTTAGTCATAAGGTGGAGTTTGTAAGTGTTGAAGTTCAGGAAGCCATCAAACAAAATGAGCCTGACAAGCCTGAAGATATGACTGACCGTCCTCCGATCGTTACGGTTATGGGACACGTTGACCACGGAAAGACCAAGCTGCTCGATTTCATCCGGAGTACGAATGTCGTGGCCGGCGAAGCAGGTGGAATTACCCAGCATATCGGGGCGTACGAAGTTGAACGTGAGAACGGGAAGAAGATCACCTTCCTCGACACACCGGGTCATGAGGCTTTTACGGCCATGCGTGCCCGTGGGGCAAGCGTCACAGACGTTGCCATTATCGTCATTGCCGCCGATGAAACAGTGATGCCACAAACCCGAGAAGCAATCAACCACGCACTTGCGGCAGGTGTTCCTATTGTTTTTGCATTCAATAAAATGGATAAAAACAATGCCAACCCCGAAAAAATCCGTGAAGAATTATCAAAAATGAATATTCTAGTGGAAGAATGGGGTGGTAAATACCAAACACAGGAAATTTCCGCCAAGGTGGGAACCAATGTGGATCTGTTACTTGAAAAAGTCTTGCTTGAAGCCGAAATGCTTAATCTTCAAGCCAACCCGTCGCGACTGGCGACAGGTACTGTCATCGAATCTTCATTGGATAAAGGCCGTGGATATGTGGCTAAACTACTGGTTCAAAATGGTACTTTGCGTGTCGGAGATATTGTTCTGGCCGGTGCAACCTATGGTAAAGTCAAAGCGATTTACAATGAGCGGAATATGCCAATCCGTGAGGCAGGTCCTTCACAACCCATGCTGATGCTGGGATTGAATGGTGCCCCTCAGGCTGGCGACGGTTTCAATGTGATGGCTGATGAAAAAGAATCAAAGGCCATTGCGACCAAACGGTTACAATTGCAACGTGAACAGGGATTGCGTACCCAGAAACACATCACCCTTGATGAAATCGGACGCAGAATCGCAATCGGCGACTTCAAGGAGTTGAATATCATTGTTAAGGGCGATGTAGATGGTTCAGTAGAAGCATTGTCAGATTCGTTGCTGAAACTGTCGAACGAAGAGGTCATGGTCAATGTGATCCATAAATCGGTGGGTGCTATTACTGAATCCGATGTATTGCTCGCATCCGCTTCAAATGCCGTTATCGTAGGATTCCAGGTACGACCCTCTGTAAGTGCACGCAAACTTGCCGAAGCTGAGCAAATCGACATCCGCCTCTATTCAATCATCTATCAGGCCATTGAAGAGATTCAGGCAGCCATTGAAGGCATGTTGTCGCCCGAAATTGAAGAGAAGATCCTCTGCAACATTGAAGTACGCGATGTATTCAGGATCACCAAGGTTGGTGCTGTTGCAGGCTGCATGGTGCTCGATGGGAAAGTTACCCGGAATACCAAAATCCGTGTTATCCGTGACGGGATTGTGGTGTATACAGGAATGCTTGGCTCGCTGAAACGATTTAAAGACGACGTGAAAGAGGTGCTTTCCGGCTACGAATGTGGGTTAAACATCGAAAATTTCAACGATATCAAAGTTGGCGACATCGTTGAAGGATATGAACAGATCGAAGTCAAGCGGAAACTGTAAGAATTAACGTTGCAGCGTTTGGAGCCGGTCAGGCCCAATGGATACTATATCAACGGGCAACCCCACCTCATTTTCAATGAATCTGATGTAATCGGCCAAAGTACCGGGAATTTCAGATATTTCCTTGCAATTATCAAGGCTACTGTTCCATCCCTTCATCTCCCTGAGTACCGGTTGTAGTGTCTCATCACAGAGATCAAAAGGAAAACTCGCAGTAATTTCATCTCCGGATTTATAATCAGTACAGATGCTGATCGTTGGGAAAAGGTTAAGCACATCGGCTTTCATCATGATCAGGCTATCGACGCCATTCAGCATGATGGAATATTTCAGGGCAGGGAGATCGAGCCAGCCGCAACGTCGCGGACGTCCTGTTGTTGATCCGAATTCATTGCCGCCAATGCGTAGTTTTTCCCCATCCTGGTCTTTTAATTCGGTAGGGAAGGGGCCACTGCCTACCCGGGTGCAATATGCTTTGAAAACACCATAAACTTTTCCGATACGGTGCGGTGAAATACCAAGTCCTGAGCACACTCCGGCAGTAATCGTATTGGAGGAAGTTACAAAAGGGTAAGAACCAAAATCAACATCGAGCATGGTACCCTGGGCACCTTCGGCGAGAACTGATTTCCCCTGATCAAGGCTGGTGTTGAGAAAAATTTCACTATCAATGATTTTCAGGTCTTTCATCCTTCGGATTGACTCAAACCACTTTTCTTCATATGCATCGAAGGTAAGGGCATCGAGCAAATGTTTTGAAAAATCGAAGCCGATGTGCCGGATAACTTCCAGGTGTTCGGCTTTGAGTTGTTCATAACGTGCATTGAATGAATGATCGGCAATGTTGCCAACCCTGATGCCGTTACGGCCGTATTTATCGGTATAGGTTGGTCCGATGCCTTTCAGGGTAGAACCAATTTTAGAATCACCCTTTGCCGATTCAAGGGCTGCATCAAGCAGGCGATGCGTTGGCATAATCAGGTGAGCGCGTTTTGAAACCAGCAGGTTTTCCTGAGGTTCCATACCGGCTTCCCGAAGTTTTTCAATTTCCCTGAAAAGGATTAACGGATCAATAATGACTCCGTTTCCAATTACATTCAGTGTTTTTCGATGAAATATCCCGGAAGGGATCGTATGGAGTACAAATTTTTTACCACCGAAAATTATTGTATGACCGGCATTAGGTCCGCCCTGAAAACGGGCAATGATATCATAGCGGGGGGTAAATACATCAACAATCTTTCCTTTACCTTCATCCCCCCACTGCAGTCCCAGAATTACATCAACCTTCATAAATGGAGTTTACTTTTTCGATTTCGACTGACCGTAAAAGGTTAGTGCGTAATGGGTTATATTGACATTGAACAAATTTTCAACCTGGGCTTTCATCTCCTCGATCCGGGGGTCATAAAATTCGAGAACCTCACCGGAATCTTCATAGATAAAATGATCATGTTGTTTCAGCAAGGTCGATTTTTCAAACTGGGCATAGTTTGTCCCGAACTGATGTTTGGTAACAAGACCACAGTCAAGCAGCAATTCGATTGTATTGTACAAGGTAGCCCTGCTTACCCGGTACTTGTGATTTTTCATCCTGATATAGAGTGTTTCAATATCAAAATGGTCTTCGGTTGCAAATATTTCTTTTAAAATGGTGTATCGCTCAGGAGTTTTACGATGACCTCGGCGTTCGAGATATTCGGTAAACAGGTTAGATACGGTTTCGTACACATCTTCAACAGGCTTTTTGATCATATCAGGAAATTTGGCATAAAGATAAACATTTATCAGGATTTAGAACAAATAAAAATAGATTTATTTTTTAATCTCCCCGGGTTACATGTGTAATTCCTTCTGCCATTGCTAAATTGTTTAATACATCGTTGAGGTTCGAGATGTTTTGCACATAAAGTGTAATTGAACCCTTCGTAAGGCCATTTTCCGCCTCAATATGAAAAGCCTTGATATTCAAATTAAGATCATTGGAGATGATACGGGTTATTTCATTTATGAGGCCTTTTTTATCGATGCCTGTGACTTTGATATCTGTCAAAAAGGAAATCGAATCATGGTTGGTCCAATTCACCTTGACCATGTGGTTGCTGAATACCAGCATCATTTCCTGAGCTTTGGCGCAATTGGTACGGTGTATTTGCACAGTGCTGAGATTGTCATTTGTAAATCCAACGACGTCATCTCCGGGAATGGGGTTGCAGCAGGTGCCTATCTCATAGTCAGGATGAGACTGATTTTCATGAACTACCTGATCGGCTGGTTCTGACTTTCCCGAACTTTTCATTTCACCTTCGCCGGCCGGGGTTCCTTTTCCTTTGGTTGAATTTTTTAACACATAGTTCAACCATCCGGTTCTAAAGCTGGAAGAGGCAAAAGCTTTAACATCCTTGATTCCGATTTTATCCTCAGATGCCGAATAGTAAAGGTCAACCAGGCTGTGGAAATTATTCGCCGTGAGAAATTTCTTGATATTTTCATTCGAAAATTCAATCCCCATCTGCAAGAACCATTTACCTAATTTCTCCCTTCCCGGTTTGACGAATTTCTTTTTTTCATGGCGAACCGCTATTTTGATATTTGTCTTTGCACGTGTAGTAACCACATAGCTGAGCCACTCTTCTTTTGGCGCTTGTTTCCTGGATGTAATGATCTCTATCTGCTGCCCGGTTTTTAAAACATGGTTGATGGGGGCTAATTTTTTATCGATTTTTGCTCCGATGCAGGTATCTCCCAGTTCACTATGGATGGCATAGGCAAAATCGAGTACGGTTGAATTAGCCGGCAGTGTCCGCAATTCACCAGTTGGAGTAAAAACAGAGATCTCATCAAGAAAGAAATAGCCTTTTACATCATCGAGAAAAGAGATTGCATCTGAATCCGGACTTTCAATCATCTCCTTGATGCGGTCGAGCCAATTATCAAGTTGATTGTTAACATGCATTGCCTCCTTGTATTTCCAGTGTGCAGCGTATCCTTTCTCAGCAATTTCATCCATGCGCCGCGACCGGATCTGAATTTCGACCCATTCCCCGGAATGACTCATCACCGTGGTATGCAATGCCTCATAGCCATTGGCCTTTGGAATTGATATCCAGTCGCGCAACCGTTCCATATTCGGGCGATACGAATCGGTGATGGCGGCATAAACTTTCCAACAGTCTGATTTTTCAGTTTCAACAGGTGAATCAATCACGATCCGGATGGCAAAAATGTCATAAATTTCCTCAAACGGAACCTCTTTCTTCTTCATCTTCAGTAGGATGGCTGCGATAGATTTTTCTCTTGCTTTAATGTCAAAAGAGATCCCTTTGTTGGTAAGCGCTTTTTTGATCGGATAGATAAACTTATTGACGAAACGGTTCCGGTCGGCTGCCGTTTCTTTTAGTTTTCTGGAAATTGTTTCATAAACCTCCGGTTCCGTATATTTCAATGCAAGGTCTTCCAGTTCACTTTTTATGGCATGCAGTCCCAACCGGTGAGCCAACGGGGCATAAAGGTATATTGTCTCGGAAGATATCTTCAATTGTTTTTCATGGTCAAGGGCATACAATGTGCGCATATTGTGCAACCGGTCGGCCAATTTGATGAGGATCACCCTGACATCATCGGATAGAGTGAGCAGTATTTTTTTAAAATTTTCAGCATGAATAGAGGTCGTATGCTGATCAAAGATTCCCTTGATCTTCGTAAGTCCTTCAATGATGGTGGCTACCTTGTCACCAAAAAGCCCTCTGATATCATCTATGGAATAGTCCGTATCCTCCACAACATCATGAAGCAATGCACATACAATGGATGTAGCGCCAAGTCCGATCTCCCCAACCGCAATGGTTGCAACACTCAAAGGATGATAGATGTATGGCTCACCAGTTTTGCGGCGCATATCCTTATGTGCTTCCAAAGCCATTTTAAAGGCTTTACGCACAACTTTTTTATCATCAGGGTTACGGGGTTTCCAAACGCGAAGAAGGTTCCGGTAGCGTTTAATAATTTCCTGTTTTTCAATCTCAGGTTCTTGCTGATACATCACTACTGGCAGTTTTCAAAATACGGTACAAATTTAACTTAAAAATCAGAATGGTTTGAAATAATGCGAGGATATCTCCTCCGGCGCAGAGAAAATTATTACTTTTGACAAGCGTTACCCAAGCAATCTAACCGATATGACGAGACACTTGCTTTTGCGTCTGCTTGTATTGATCTTTTTATCGTATTTTTCATTTCCCAACCTGGTTTTGGCCACCCACCAGCGTGCCGCAGAAATGTCCTTTAGACATATTTCCGGTTTGACATATGAACTCACCCTTATTTCCTATACCTTCACACCCAGTCCGGCCAACGCCTACCGCGACTTTCTGCCGATCAACTGGGGAGATGGTTTTTTCACTGATATTCCCCGCATCATTGAGACAAACCTGCCGGATGATATAACCTATAATAAATATGTTGGGCAACACACCTTTTCAGGGCCTGCCAAGTATATAATTTCGTGTGAAGACCCAAACCGGAACGGGGGCATCTTCAATATTCCCAACTCGATCAACACGCCGATGTATATTTATTGCGAACTCCTTATCAGTCCTTTTATGAGTGGATATGATAATTCGCCTGTACTACTTGTTCCTCCGGTTGATAATGGTTGCGTCCAGCAGCCTTATTTCCATAACCCGGGCGCTTACGATCCCGACGGGGACAGTTTGTCGTATAAACTGGTTCCGTGCCGGGGAACTCTTGGACAAATAATTCCCGGGTATACCTTTCCATATGCATCGAACAGGATATCATTGGACTCGACAACAGGCGATTTCCTGTGGGACAGCCCTGATCAGCAGGGGGAATATAACATTGCCATCCTTGTTGAAGAATGGCGGGACGGAATAAAAATCGGAAGTGTATTGCGCGACATGCAGATCATTGTTGTGGCCTGCGACAACCGTCCACCGGTGATTGATTCTGTGTACGACACGTGTATAGAAGCCGGCAAGAATCTGCGTTTCGTAGTCAAAGCCTACGATCCTGACAGCAATAATGTAACATTATCCGGAACCGGCGGACCGTTTATCATTGCAAACAGCCCGGCTATCCTTGATCCAAACCCGGTTACAGGATTCGGCCACACCCAGGCAATTTTTCATTGGAATACCGTGTGTGATCATGTGCAAAGGCGGCCCTACCAGGTTTTCTTCAAGGCTAAGGACGATAGCCAGCCTGTAAACCTTGCCACGATCAAATCAGTGAATATACTGGTGATTGGTCCGGCACCAAAAAATCTTACCACCTTCCCGATGGGAAATACGATTACCCTGAACTGGGACAATTACAGTTGTGCCAATGCAACAGGATACCAGATTTGGCGCAAAGCCGATTCGACCGGTTATATTCCAAATTACTGCGAAACAGGTGTTCCTGCCTATTTAGGGTACAGTAAAATTGCCGAATTCAATGATATTACACGGACTTCCTATCTCGATGACAACAACGGAACCGGATTGCTGCGCGGGTTGAAATATTGTTATTTAGCAGTGGCATACTATTCAGATAAAGCAGAAAGTTACGCATCAAACGAAGCTTGCGCTACCTTGAAAAAAGATGTGCCCGTGATCACCAATGTAAGTATTAATACAACGAGTGAGACCGATGGATCCCTATTTCTGGGATGGTCAAAGCCTACAGAAATAGACCCTCTTCAGGCTCCGGGACCTTACAAATATATTATAGCACGATCAAAATCAGATACCCCGGGCCAGTTTGTACTCATCGATTCACTCAACAATCTGAATGATACCATGCTGACCGATAATGGTTTAAATACAAAATTATTGAGTTTTCAATACCGTATCGACCTTTACAACCTGACACCCGGCAACCGTTTCCTGATTGGTTCATCACAGGTTGCCTCATCCATATTCCTGTCAGCCGTTCCAACCGATAAACTGGTAAAACTCAGCTGGAGCAACCAGGTTCCATGGGCCAATTACCAGTTTACCATTTACCGCAAAGATCCTGGTTCCTCCAGCTTTGATTCGATCGGAACGAGTGATATTGCCAGCTATCGAGATAAGGGACTTGAAAATGGTTTGGAATATTGTTACCGGATTAAAAGTATCGGCAAATACTCGGCTTCCGGTTTTATCGATCCGATCTTCAATTTTACGCAGGAAATCTGCACCATTCCTGTTGACAATATTCCTCCCTGTCCGCCGCTGCTGACAATAGCAACAAACTGTAAAGAATCAACCAATGTGTTAAAATGGCTTATGCCACCCGACAGTTGCCAAAACGATATATCACGATATTACATCTATTATACCCAAAGTAATGGGGAACCGCAACTCATTGATTCGATTCTTGATCCCCATGATACAACTTATATACACAAGCCACCCCAGACAATTGTTGGTTGCTATGGAGTAATAGCTGTTGATTTCGTAGGAAACAGAAGCCAAATGAGCAATATCGTTTGTGTCGACATTTCTGCAGGTAAAGAGTGTTGGTATACCCTTCCCAACCTCTTTACGCCAAACGGGGATGATAAAAATGATTATTTTACGCCATTTCCATACACATCTGTGAGCAAGATCAACATGAAGATTTTCGACAGGTGGGGCAAAGAAGTATTCGAAACCGAGGATCCTGATATCAATTGGGATGGAAAAGACCGAACGACCAACCAGCTCTGCAGTGACGGAACATATTTTTATATCTGTGATGTGTATGAAATCACTTTGACGGGTACAGTACAAAGAAATATTCACGGTTCGGTAACCATCTTAAAATAGTAGCATTTTGGATATTGGATTCCGGATTTCCAATTTAGGACTGTGACTTCCGGCATCGGTTGATAAAAGGAATTTTGTATCTTTGCACCTGTGAAAAATCTCCGTAACTTCTGCATAATTGCCCACATCGATCACGGAAAATCAACCCTGGCTGATCGGCTGCTTCAATGGACAGATACTGTTTCAGAACGCGATTCGAGGGACCAGGTGCTCGACGACATGGAGCTGGAGCGCGAACGTGGCATCACCATTAAGAGCCATGCTATTCAGATGAACTTTCCGCACAACGGTCAGGAATATGTATTGAACCTTATTGATACCCCCGGACATGTTGATTTCTCCTACGAAGTATCACGGGCAATTGCTGCATGCGAAGGTGCCCTGCTCGTGGTTGATGCCACCCAGGGCATTCAGGCTCAGACGATATCGAACCTATATCTGGCCATCGAACACAACCTGACGATTATCCCCATCCTCAATAAAATCGACATGGATGCCGCCATGATTGATGAGGTCAAAGACCAGATTGTAGATCTGTTGGGTTGCGACCATGATGAGATACTTGCTGTTAGTGCGAAAACAGGGTTGGGCATCGACCAGGTACTCGAAGCAATTATCTCCCGAATCCCTTGTCCTACCGGTAACATCGATGCACCCTTGCAGGCGCTTATCTTTGACTCATTGTTCAATCCCTTCCGGGGTGTTATTGCCTATTTCAGAATTTTTAATGGCTCCATAAAAAAGGGAGATCATGTGAAATTTGTTGCTACCGGCATGGACTATCATGCTGATGAAGTTGGCATATTGCGATTGAAACAGGAGGTGCGCGACACGGTTTATGCAGGCGACGTCGGGTATATCATTTCCGGCATAAAAAACAGCAAAGAGGTTCAGGTGGGTGATACAATTACCCATGTTGACAATCCATGTACCAGCATCATCGAGGGATTCCTGGGCGTAAAACCGATGGTCTTTGCCGGTATCTATCCAACCGATGCGGATGATTATGAGGTACTGCGCGATTCACTGGAAAAATTGAGGTTGAATGACGCCTCCCTTTCATTTGAACCGGAAGCCTCTGCCGCACTGGGCTTTGGATTTCGTTGCGGATTCCTTGGATTATTGCACATGGAAATCGTCCAGGAGCGCCTCGACAGGGAATTCGACATGGATGTGATCACTACTGTGCCCAACGTTTCCTATAAAGTATATACAACCAAAGGAGAAATAATCAATGTTTACAATCCTTCAGGGTTGCCCGAACCCAACTATATCAATAAAATTGAGGAGCCGACCATCACGGCTAACATCATCACAAAATCAGAGTATATTGGCCCGATCATGACACTTTGTGTGGGCAAACGCGGCATGTTGAAGAATCAGGTATACCTGACGACCGATCGGATTGAGCTCACCGTTGAACTGCCGCTGGGCGAGATTGTATTTGATTTTTATGACCGGTTGAAAAGTATTTCAAAAGGCTATGCTTCCTTCGATTATTATCCGTCGGGTTGGCAAACTGCCGACCTTGTTAAACTCGACATTTTGCTCAATGGCGAAATAGTCGACGCACTTTCAGCACTCATCACGCGCAACAATGCATACGATTTTGGACGCAGGTTCTGTGAAAAGCTAAAGGAATTTATCCCCAGGCAACAATACGATGTGGCCATTCAGGCTGCCATCGGCGCCAAAGTAATCGCCCGTGAAACAGTCAAAGCACTCAGAAAAGATGTAACGGCGAAATGCTATGGCGGCGATATCACCAGAAAACGCAAATTGCTTGAAAAGCAGAAAAAAGGAAAGAAAAGAATGCGCCAGATTGGAAATGTTGAAGTTCCACAAAAAGCTTTCCTCGCAGTGCTCAAACTCGACTCATAATTTTTTTCCGGCTGTAACATTTCTCCTTCTGCAGCGTCCATACAACCATATTGTCTAACCCTAAATGATATGATCATGAAAAACCTGATTAAAATTACCCTTATATTCTTCTTCTTTATCACTGTTGCAGCCACTTCCAATGCCCAGGATGAAAAAAAGTGCCCCATGCACCACGGTTGGCATATGGGTGACAGTACCCACACGAACGATATTTCTTGCCCCATGGGCACGTTTAACATGGATGAGTTTCCATTCAGCAAGAAACATAAGAAATACAATGGCCATTGGGCCGGGATTGACCTTGGCGTGAGCGGTTATGTCACACCTGATTTCAATATGAACTTCAACCCTGACTATCCGTATTTGAATATAAATACAGCCCGGTCGTTGACAGTGAACCTCAACCCGTTTGAACTCAATGTTAACCTCCTTAATAATCACCTTGGATTTACGACCGGACTCGGACTCCAGATCAGCAATTACTATTTCACCAACAACTATGTCATGCTGAAGGATTCTTCGTCGTTGGTTGCCTTTAAAGTTCAGGATGCACAAGGAAACCCGGTAAAAATGAAGGTCAATAAAATGGTCATTTCCTACCTGAACCTTCCATTGTTTTTTGAATATCAAACCAACCGGTACAGGCGCATAAACAGTTTCCATATAACCCTTGGGGTAATTGCCGGGGTGCGTATCGGATCGTACACCAAACAGGTGTACAACAATAAAGAAGAATCCTATTTTCTGGTTGATGATAATGGAAACAGAATTGCTGCCTTTGATGTGGAACATTACACCGTTCGTGACCGTGGAACCTATCACCTGAACCCATTCAAACTCGACGCTGCATTCAGGATCGGATGGTCACATATCAACCTGTTTGGCACCTATTCATTTACCCAGATGTTCCAGAATACACAGGGACCCGAATTGTATCCGTTTACAGTTGGGATCACACTGCTAGGATGGTAAAACGTGGTACGTGATACGTGCTACGTAAAAAACCGCTCTTCGAAATTTATCAGGTATAATTTCTTTGTGGCCCTTGTGACCGCTGTGTAAAGCCAGCGGCTAAATTCAATATTGACCATTTTATCATTGATATAACCCTGGTCGATAAAAACATTGTCCCATTGACCACCCTGGGTTTTATGACAGGTAAGCGCATAGGCGAATTTAACCTGCAATGCATTGAAATATGGACTTGCTTTGACCTTTTCCAGCCGTTCGCGTCGTGAGGGAATATCCTGGAAATCGGCCATGACGGCCTGGAACAGGCGATTGTTATCCGATTGTGACAGCGCTGCCGACTCCGACATGAGTGTATCGAGGACAATTTTTACATCCAGGTCTTTTTCATCGGGATAATCAATGAATCGAACTGTCACATCTGCAAACCGGAAACCATATAAATCTTCCATGTTCCTTATCCGCATCAGCTCAACGATGTCGCCGTTTGCAATGAATCCTGCTGCCGAATCCTCAGGCAGCCAGTAATAGTTGTTCTTTACAACCATCAGGTAATCACCGCTTGAGATCTCCTCTTCCAGAAAGAGAATTCTGTGGCGAATCTCACGGTTGTAAATGTTGGCCCTTTTGTTAGACCTGCAGATCACCACATTATTCTCCTTTTGCGATCCGGAATAGGCGTGATTCAGCGCCTCTTCGAGGTCCTGTCCGTTCAGTCGGGTGATATCTTTAAAACCTTCAATCGAAAACATCGGAAATTCAGATTTTTTGAGCTGAATTTGCTTTCTTACCAGGGTAGCATTAACCAGGATTCCTGATTCCCTTGCCTGTCGCACCACTTCTGTGAGTTCGAATGTATCGATGCTGAGATGATAGGAACGCGTTAAAAATTCATGATCCAGGGCCGGGCTGTAATCAAGTCCGACCGGAGGCAACTGAGCTGCATCTCCGATAAAAAGCATCCGGCAGTTTTCGCCACTGTATACATATTTGAAAAGATCATCCAGGAGGTTACGGGAGGCAAACAAAGCACCTTCAGCCGACATTGCATGCTGGATCATGGATGCCTCGTCGACGATGAACAATGTATGTTTATGATAATTGGTCTGAAGTTTGAGATCGATCAGGCCATCCTTGTTGGTGCGGGCAAGGTAAATTTTTCGGTGAATTGTATTTGCCTGCTTTTTGGTATAACTTGTCAGAACTTTTGCAGCACGCCCGGTAGGGGCAAGGAGCGCGGTTTTTTTGCCGATCTGCGGGAGCACATCGGCCAATGCTTTTACAACTGTTGTTTTACCGGTGCCGGCATATCCCCTTAGGATGAACAATGCATTTGGCTGTTTCCATGACAGCGTCAGAAAAACGGCAAGTTCTCCTAACAATTTATCCTGACCATCGGTAGGTTCATAAGGAAACTCCTTTCGAAGCATGGTGATGACCTTGCTCAAATCCATTGCAATCGTCTATTCGTAACGGAGTGATTCGATCGGATCAAGATTAGCAGCTTTCCGGGCTGGAATAATTCCACTGATCAGGGCAACGCCAAAACACAGTATAACCCCTGTCAAAATCCAAAGCCATGGTACGATAAAAGCGCTACCAATCAGAAGCGAGATAATATTGCCTACCAGGATACCCAGGAATATTCCAAGAATTCCGCCAAGCTGGCCTATCACAATCGATTCGACCAGGAATTGGTTGCGGATCACCCGTTTCGTGGCTCCGATGGCTTTTCGTATCCCTATTTCACGGGTACGCTCGGTGACAGAAACCAACATGATATTCATAAGGCCGATCGCAGCGCCAAGCAGTGTGATCAACCCGATGATGGTTGCGGCCAGGGTGACGTATTTTATGTTTTCAATCAACATCTTGGCAATGTTGTCACTTTTGGTGATTTCAAATGTATCCTCAATCCCGACAGGAATTTTCCGGAGATTTCTTAAAATTGCGGTAGCCTCTCCGGTGGCAGCATCAACCAATTCGGGACTTTTAGCCATTACATTGATGTTGAATGACATGTTCGGGCGGGGAAAATTTATACGCACATTGGAAACCGGAATAAAACAGGTTCTGTCGCCACTGAATCCCATGCTGGAACCTTTGGATTTTAAAATACCGATGATTTTAAACTTACCCGGACCTATGGAAATAATCTTGCCCAGAGGATCTTCCTTGTTTTTAAATAAATCTTTGACAAGTTCGGCACCAAGTATGGCAGAGCTGAAACCATAGTATATTTCATTTGGGGTAAAATTGCGGCCTGTTTCAACTTCATCTCCTGATGTGATCAGGTAATTCTCATCAGCGCCGATCACCCCGACGTTCGGGTTGGTTTTATTGACACCATACTTCAAGGTCGCAATACCGGTAGCCCTTGTGAAGATGGAGGTGTATGCCGGAAAATCGAACCGGTCCTTAAACTCCAAAGCCTGGTTATAGGAGATGGGCTCATACCGTTTTTCCTTATGGTCGCCACCTCCCATGTGGATGTTCATCGATCTGTTACGAATGGTAAATGTGTTGGAACCCATCATGGTGAAATTCTGGGTAAGGTAATATTTAATTGAATCGGTGGCCGTAAGAATTCCGACCAAAGCCATGATACCAAAGGAGATGATGAGAATGGTGAGTATGGTTCGCAGTAAATGACTCCTGATGGAGATAAGCGAAATATTTATATTTTCAACAACCAGCGAATTTTTCATAATCAGTTAATTAACGTTTCTTACCATACGCAAGATCACCCGCATCACCCAGTCCGGGAACGATGTATGACTGTGCGGTCATTTCATCATCAATTGCACCAACCCAGATGGTAATGTCCTGTTGCGGAAGATTTTTTTTGATATAATCAAGCCCTTCAACGCTGGCAACCGTTGCAACAATGTGCGTGTGTTTTGGCTTCCCATGGGTAATAAGTTCACGGTATGCCAATACCATCGATGATCCCGAGGCCAGCATTGTGTCGCACAGAATCACTACCTTATCCTCTATTTCTGTAACGGAAGCATATTCAATACTTATTGAGAATGTCCCATCTTTGTGATGACGGCGAAAGGCAGAAATAAAAGCATTTTCCGATTTGTCGAAAAAATTCAGCAACCCCAGGTGAAATGGAAGACCTGCACGGAGAATAGTTGCCAACACGGGATATTCAACCAACATGGGAACGTTGGCGATGCCAAGTGGGGTTACCACTTCCCTGATTTCGTAAGAAAGGGTTTTGCTGATTTCATAGGCAAAAATCCCACCAAGGCGCTCGAGGTTAACCCGGAACCGTAAACTGTCTTTCTGAATATCTGCATCCCTTAATTCGGCAATGAACTGATTAATGAGGGAATTGCCAGAGGATAAAAGGTTGACCATTGTCTTGTATTTTATGTTACATTTTCACAAAAATAACGCTTTTTCTCTATTGCCGGAGTTTACGGCTAAAATAAAGAACCCGGTTGATTGCTTTTGGCAACCGGTTGATACGAAGTATCGGATAAAATACCTCATCAGCACCGAAACTTTTGTAGAACCTGCCCAGATTCGGATCATTTCCTCCTTCAAAATCGAGAACGAAGTGCTTTCCTGCATTTTCGGCAAGAAAATGGTTTATGAGGAAAAACATGGCTCCGTTTTCACGTGCCAGTGGGGCAGAGGCAGCAAAAAGGAAATAGACTGTTGCGTTATCAAACAGGAAGAATGCAGCAGCAGATAGAACCCCGGTTTTATCATAAGCGCCAAGGATGTACCCCATATCGTGTTTTTGACAGTGAACGATAAGTTTTCGAAGGGTTTGATAATGCATGGTTTGCAATTTTCCCTCTTTGCTGCCAAAATTTTCACGGAACAATTCAATGAGTTCATCCACCGCGACCTTGTGGCTGAGTACGACCTTCAACTCAGTTGATTTTCGTATATTTCTTCGTGTATTTTGTGCGAACCGGCCATACAATTCATCATATCCCGGGGCAATATTCAACTCATGGTTGACCCGTTGTGTTGATTCATACCCACTTGCTTCAAGATCATTCATTGTGTTGAGCTGGATATCCACATATTTGAATTTTAATGGAATAGCCTTGATAAAACGAGTAACATGCTCTTTTGTAATTGGGTTTACAGAAAAGAGGCCAAGCTGTTGTGTGAAGTACGGTTGAAATAAATAATTGATTCCCCATTTCCGGTTTTGGGTCAAGGGGAACACGCTTGAATAATCATCTTCGATGAGGGCACTCCAACCGGGACAAACAACATCAAGGTACCATGAAAAAGCATAAACTCTTCGATTGAGCGACTTGCTGATGCAGTCATCCCAGCGGTGTTTGTCAATCCCGGTATGGTTTAAAAAATTAATCATAATAATTTTCAGGTGGCAGCCAATTTGACCATCTCTTCAAAAATCCTTCTCCAACCCAGCCATCTGCCTGTTCCAGTAAGGCTTTCATTATGCCACAGGCTGATAAATTCACCATTTACAGATTTAACAGTCCCGATCAGTTTACCGATCATTTCGAGGCTTTGTTCACCGGTTAGACGAAGATAATCCTTCATCGTTACATCCATCAGGGTAATTGGATGGATCATCAGCGAGGTGGTCTCATTCCGTGTAATATCAAAAAACGGAAACGGTATTGAAATCCCTGCACGGAATCCCGGATGTGATGCATATCCCATTGAATAATCATCTCTGATGCCAAGCTGAATAAGGGAACGATAGGTTTTCGGAACAGATAGTTTCAAAAAGTGCTGGCGGCTATTGGTCACATCGCGCTTCAACACCTCGCTTAATCCAAGATGCTCTGCCTGAAGTTTTAAATAATGTTTGTTGGATGAAAGTGACGGATGAATTCCGACTCCCTGATGCTGATCCAATTCCCGGATCAGGTGTTGAAAAGCTTTCGATGTGATTGTTACGTTGTTGTCATTTCCGCCATAATCAGCGAACAGGATAAAAAAAAGCGGGTTGACAGCATACGGTTCGTGAATTGTTCTGATATAATCATAGGTGTCATAAGGGTCGGCTGCCATACCGGCCAGGACCTGCATCCGGAGGTAAATATCTTTAAAATGGGCATTCAGCAATGATTTCCCTATTCCTCCCAGCGTTCTTATCAATGGGCGGCAACGGTAGCAATAAGCGTGATCGATATCGATTGTGGGGACGAACCTGTATTCCGGATGCCGGATTTGCAACCCGGGAAAGTGTTGTTTCAATAACCTTCCAACCATTTCCGCCCACAGATGAACGACAGGAACATCTAGGAACTTACCTTCCCAGGCAATACTGGCGGTGGCCGGAAACCGGCCAAAACTATCCTTTTTATGCGTAAGATATTCCTCATACCGGCTTACCATGTAAAACGCAGCAGCAAAGGGATCAAATGGCAATGCAGCAGCCGGATTTGCTAACTGAAAAAGTACCGGAACTTCAGCAACCCTGGAAGATGTCAGCCCCTGCTGCCTGATTCCCTTTTCAAACAGCAATCCGGATGCTTCGAAATTCAATGTGTCCGGTACCGGCTTGGTGGTATAAGCTAACTTCGGACCTGAACAGCCGTGAAACTCATCCACGGAAGTGGTGAACATCACCTCAACACCAAGCATATCCCTGATCATCAGATCAGCTATGTACCTGAGCCGGTTGCTCATGGCGGTTGTAAGGATAAGCAGCATGGGAATTCAGTGTTGATATCTGCTGCCAATTTACACAAAAAAACAAAAACTTTCGTACTTTTGGATGATATTTAAGAATTGAACCGGACACGTATATGGAGAATTTTATTGTTTCGGCACGAAAATACCGGCCTCAGATTTTTGATACGGTTGTAGGACAAAAGTCGATTACAAGCACGTTGAAAAATGCCATTAAAAACAATCAGATAGCCCAGGCATTTCTTTTTTGCGGCCCCAGGGGTGTCGGGAAGACCACCTGTGCACGGATTCTGGCAAAAACAATCAACTGCGAGCATATTTCTTCAACTGTTGAAGCATGCGACCAGTGCGATTCATGTGTTTCCTTCAATGAAAATTCCTCTTTCAATATTTATGAGCTTGACGGTGCTTCCAACAACTCTGTGGATGATATCCGTACCCTTGTTGACCAGGTTCGGATTCCCCCGCAGATGGGCAAATACAAGGTTTATATCATCGATGAGGTACACATGTTGTCGGCATCGGCATTCAATGCATTTCTTAAAACGCTGGAAGAGCCACCTCCTTATGCAAAGTTCATTCTGGCAACTACCGAAAAGCATAGAATTTTGCCGACCATTCTTTCACGGTGTCAGATTTTTGATTTTAAACGGATCACAGTCGATGACATAGCCAGCCATCTGCTTCTTGTTGCCGGTAAAGAGCACATTGCCGTCGAAGACAATGCGCTGCACATCGTTGCTCAGAAAGCAGACGGCGCCATGCGGGATGCTTTGTCGATTTTTGACCAACTTGTCAGCTTTGCAGGAAACTCCCTCACCTATAACACAGTACTTGAAAATCTGAATGTGCTTGATTACGAATATTTTTTCAAGATCACAGATCAGATCCTGCTTGGAGATATCCCTGGATCATTGCTTACCATAAATGATATCATCGACAAAGGTTTTGAGGGGCAGCATTTCCTCATTGGTTTCGGGGAACATTTGCGAAACCTGCTCGTTTGCAAGGATGCGTCAACCGCAAGGTTGCTTGAGACGGCTCCATCAATCCGGGATCATTATGTCGAACAATCCGTGCGATGTCATGTGAGTTTTCTTTTAAAGATACTTGATATTAACAACCGGTGCGACCTGAATTATAAAACCAGCAGCAACAAACGGCTTCATCTCGAGTTGTCGGTGATGCAGATGTGTGCACTGGTGCTGCAGCATGAAACAAATCATGCTCCTCCCAAAGCAGCCGGTATATCTCCTCCACCGCCGGCGGTGCAATCTTCCCCGGCAGCAGGTCCAGCAAAACCTTCGATGACAGACCAGACTGGTGCTGTGCCAGGACGGCCTTCTGCCCGTATCCCTGATTCCGGATCAACAGGGCAACATCCGGTAACAGACATTCAGCATCAGGAAGCTGATACAGCACCACCCGCAACAGATCGAAAAAATGTGGTGGACGCAGTGAAAATGAGGGATATAAAAAATGATTTTGCCAGCACAACCTCCATCAAGAAACCAGCGCCCAAAACAGGTGCCGGATCGTTACAATCGGAGGAAAATCAACCTTCCTATGAAACTGTTACTCCGTTTACACAGGATGATCTGAGCGTGTGCTGGGATGAATTTGCTGATAAACTTAAAATAGAATCACCATTTCTATTTTCTACCTTAAAAAGTTCCATTCCGGTACTTAATTCCGATTGGGACATTGAGTTTACACTGGGCAACAAGGTTCTTGAAGATGAAGTTAATCTCCGGAAACCGGAGATGCTGGAATTTTTACGCATGCGACTTAACAATTACAAAATTCAGATACACACAACTATTGCCGAAAATCTGAAAAATTCAAAGCCATATACCGATAAAGAAAAATTTGATTTAATGGCAGAAAAGAATCCGGCATTGCTTACCCTGAAGGATGAATTGGATCTGGAAATTGAGTATTAGCAATGCAGATAATGCAAGCAATGCAAGCAATGCAAGCAATGCAAGCAATGCAGGGAATGCAGGGAATGCAGGGAATGCAGGGAATGCTGGAATGATAGTATTGACTGTACATTATCCGAAGTGAATCAGCAATATTTTGCCGACGCTGAAAAGGCACATTTTTACAGTTACTACAAAGACGCAAATACTACATGTTCAATAATTTAATCGTTAGCGTGTTAGCGCCTTCGCGGTGAAAAGCACTTTATAGAGCGGAATCAATATTCAAATTTTCTGTTATAAAGTTATATTGATATATGATGGGTAGGAGGGTTTTTTGTATCGGGGAGACGGTTCTTGACATCATTTTTCAGGATGACCGGCCAGTTGCTGCAAAACCAGGTGGTTCGATGCTTAATTCGGCTGTTTCATTGGGGCGGGCAGGAATTCCGGTTTATCTCATCAGTGATTTTGCCACAGATCTCGTGGGCGATTTGGTGTACCGGTTTCTCCTGGAAAATAATGTATCAACAAAGTATATCGATCGGTATAGCAACGGAAAAACCGCATTGGCTCTGGCTTTCCTCAACAATCAACAGAATGCCGAATACGATTTCTACAAAGTATTTCCTGACGATTTCAATTGTTCTGCAATGCCTTCAATTCAGGAGGGCGACATCGTTCTTTTCGGGTCATTCTATGCATTGTCGGCCATAAGGCATAATACATTGATTGCATTTATCCGGATGGCAAAAACCAACGGGGCGTTTATTGTGTATGACCCGAACTTTCGTAAATCACATCTCAGTGAATTGGCGTCGGTAAAGCCATGGATTATTGAAAATATCAGCCTTGCAAGCCTGGTGAGGGGATCAGATGAAGATTTTACACATATTTTCGGTGTCAGCGATGCAGCGGAGGTTTTTAAACTCGTACAGCAAGCAGGCTGCCCGATGCTTATCTATACAAAGAACAAAGAAGGTGTTGAACTGTTGACTACCGGTGAACATCTCGAAATGCTTGTTGCACACATTGATCCCATCAGCACCATTGGCGCAGGAGATGCATTCAATGCAGGTATAATCTATGCTATATTGAATCAAGCTATCGTAGCGGCAGGGTGGAACTGGCATACCATTCTGCAGCATGGAATCCGTTTTTCGGAAAATGTCTGTCTCAGCCTTGATAATTATATTTCAGTCGGGTTTGGAAAGGCATTGAACCGGAATATAACAGGTCGAACAAGTTTTTAATGAGGTCACCATGGTTCGTGGAATTTATACGATACTGCTGCTTGTCTTTTCCAACATATTTATGACCCTGGCGTGGTATGGCCACCTGAAATTCAGAGAGATGAACTGGTTTCAAAATCTGGGGCTGGTCAGTATTGTCCTAATCAGCTGGGGAATTGCGTTATTTGAATATTTTTTCCAGGTGCCAGCCAACCGCATTGGGTATAGCGAATTTGGGGGACCATTCTCGCTGGTTGAACTAAAAGTGATCCAGGAGGTGATAACTCTCATTGTTTTTACCATATTTACCATTCTTTTTTTCAGGACAGAAACATTGCGATTGAATCATTTTATCGGGTTTTTCTTTTTAATTTTAGCTGTTTATTTTATCTTTAAAAAATAACCAACAGCAATCCGCACCACCAGCAGCGGAGAATTAACCAAAATATTTTCAACATGAAAGCAAGCAAAGCATCCATTGATTCATTTTTAGCATCACGAAAAGTAGCGATAGCAGGAGTTTCAAGAGATCCAAAGAAATTCGGTTACCAGGTATTCAAACAACTGAAAGATAAAGGATTTGAGGTTTATCCGATCAATCCCGGCGCCGATTTTATTGACGGGACCCCATGCTTTCGCAGTGTAAGTTCCCTTCCGTTGAATGTTCACAACCTCTTGATTATCACAACTAAAAAACATTCCAGGGATGTCGTATCCGATGCAATTGCCAAAGGGATCGACAGCATCTGGATTCAGCAAATGTCGGACACTCCTGAAGCCATTGAATTAGCCAGGTCGCGCCCCTTAAACCTGATCACCAGGGAATGCATCCTGATGCACGTTGAACCTGTGACTGGTGTCCATAAATTTCACAGAAGTATTAAACGACTGTTTGGACTCTACCCAAGATAATCAGTATCGTTTTTATTTTATAGTAAGTTCTGTTTTCATGGAGGGTCAGAACAGTTTTCGTAGGATTTTGTGAATTCCGATTGGCATATGTTGGTACTGTTGAAAAATTAATTACCTTTGCACTCTCAATTGAGGGAGCATAGCTCAGCCGGTTCAGAGCATCTGCCTTACAAGCAGAGGGTCACAGGTTCGAATCCTGTTGCTCCCACCAACAAAGACAAGGGTTTCAGAGAATAAAAATCTGAAACCCTTTTTTCATGTAACCCAAAATGTAACCTTAAAATTTATGGGAGAGGGACAAAAGTATGATCGGCAATATTCCCATTTCGATGCTTGTATCGATCTATTGACAATGCCAGTTGACCAGTTTTCCCCGTTTCACCCCCAACAATCTCCAATTTTGGGTTCCCCTGATAGGATCGCCGATTTTTTTATTGAACCTTTTATCCTCGACCTTGAAGACGAAATTCTGGACAGGAGTACCCCCGAACAAAAGGCCGATCTTTTAAAACGTTACCTGTCCAGGTTGAGAAAGTCCAGAAATCATTTGTCTGTTGAAGACCGTAATACCACTGGGGGAGTAAATGAGCAAGGTACAGTAGCTGAAGAAATTCCATCGGTCCTCCTGCCTCAGGACGGATTGCTCATCATGGATATCCCTCAGAACGACAATGCTGACTTTAAATTCATACAAGGCTGCAACATCCTGTACCACCTGCTCTTTGATGAACTGCAAAAATGCTGCGCTATCTATGACATCCCCTTTGCTGATATTTGCCAGAAGCTTGGATTCCCCCTGGACACCATTAATATACAGGCTCCCTCCCCGGAAAAGGTGAATTTACCGAATCAGGTGTTCGAAGTTCCGAAAGGTGCCATCGAAAAACTGAAACTGGCATTGCAGGAAAATGGTTTCCTGAATGTCCCAAAAGTCAGGGACCTGGATGAACAATCCAGGGAGGAACTTGTAAAACTTATTTGTTCCAATGATGTTCCCTATAAAATTGCAATGTTTGATCACCTCGGCTTCACCGACTACTTTTTATCAGAGTATGGATCCACAAGAACGGACATGTATAAAAAATTCTCTGAAATATTTTGTGCCGGAAACAGACCAGTCTCAGTAAGAGCCATCCAGGGGAATATGAATGATCTAAGGAAAAACACAACAAATCGTGACCCCAGGTATACTGCTTCCCAGCATAGAGAAGAGGTAAAAAAACACTACGAAACTTTAAAATAAGGAGTACTCGCGTCTCAATGCCGCGAAATGCCGCGTGTAAAATTGCCGGATAACTAATATTTATCCTATATGGCAATTACATTTGAACAATT
>CAIYES010000545.1 GCA_903925275.1 uncultured Bacteroidales bacterium | reverse complement strand
CTTGCCGGCGACGGAAGTATACAGATGAACCTGCAGGAATTGCAAACGGTAAAACAGTACAATCTGCCTGTCAAGCTGTTTTATTTGAATAATGCAGGTTATATTTCCATCAGGCAAACACAGGACAATTTCTTTGCAGGTCGTAAAACAGCTTGTGATGCTTCGAGCGGTGTAAGTTTCCCGGATTTTATTAAAATTGCAGAAGCATATAATCTGCCATCGGCCAAAATATCTTTAACGGATGATATTGATACCCAATTGCAAAATATTTTAAACCGGGAAGGTCCTGTTCTTTGCGAAGTTGTGCTTGATTCAACTTATATTTTCAGCCCCAAGGTGGCATCGGAAAAATTACCGGATGGCAGGATGGTCTCCAAGCCGCTTGAAGATATGTTCCCGTTTCTTGAAAGAGATGAGTATAATTCAAATATTGTTTAATTAATTTAATCCTGATAGTATGAACCCACTTGAAAAAAGAATGGTCGATGTTTTAAAGGACCTAAAAGAGAATCATCATGTATCCGGCATCAAGGCTGAATTTGAAGCCGAAGGTACCAGAATGGAAGAGGCTCTCCGTTTGAAAGAGGTCATTACCAAAGCGGGTCTTGATCTGACAATTAAGATCGGCGGCTGTGAGGCCATAAAAGACATGTTTGATGCCAGGTCAATTGGTGTGACGAGGATTGTTGCGCCCATGATTGAATCGCAGTATGCTCTGAAAAAATATCTTCAGGCAACTCACCTCGTATTTCCGGCAGACGAATGGGATAGCGTCGATTTTTTAATTAACATGGAAACTATTTCGGCTGTAAAGGTTTTTGACGAAATGCTTCAGCTTTCCACAATTTCAGAACTCAAAGGGATAGTCCTTGGGCGTGTTGACATGACCGGATCGATGGGACTATCGCGCGAAAACATCAACGATGATGCGGTTTTCAACATTGCACAGGAGGTATTTACCAAAGCCAGAAAAGTAAAGATGGAATGTGTTATAGGAGGTGGCGTTTCGGCATATTCGCTGCCATTCTTCCGCCGACTTCCTGAAAATGCAACACTCGATTTTTATGAAACCCGTAAAGTCATTTTCAGATGCCCGGAAGGCTTATCCGTAAATGCAGATAAAGGCATTTTAAAAGCTGTCGGATTTGAATTGATGTGGCTGAAAAATAAAAGGGATTTCTATAAACAGATTTTTGAAGAAGATCTTGTCAGAATTGAAATGCTGGAAAAACGTTATCAAAAACTAATTCAAGATGCCGGTGGAAGTGCAGGATAATCATTTAGTTAAAGTTTTTATTACGGGTGCAAGCCGGGGAATTGGCTCAGCCATTGCAACCCTTTTTTCAGAAAACGGCTACACCGTAATTGCACCAAACCGGGATGAGCTTGACCTTTCGGATATTGTTTCTGTCAGGGAATATATTTCCCGGAATTCAAATGAAATTGATATTCTAATAAACAATGCCGGGATCAATCCGTTGCAGGGGATTCGTGAAATAGAACATGAAAATTATCTGGAAATATTTCAAACCAATTTTTTTTCATGCATTGAGCTCATTCAATGGTGCGTCCCTTATTGGCAGGCAAAACGATCAGGTACTGTTATCAATATTAGTTCAATATGGGGAAAAATATCTAAACCAAAACGTTTATTGTATGGCGCGACAAAAAGCGCTTTGGACAACATAACTAAAAATCTAGCCCTCGAACTTGGAGAGTTTAATATCCTGGTAAATGCCATTGCCCCTGGATTTATAAACACTGAACTTACCAGGATTAACAATTCAATTGAAGATTTGGAAAAAATCAAAGAACAGATTCCACTCAAAAGATTAGCTGAGCCGCGCGAAGTGGCGAAACTGGCATTTTTTCTGGGAACTCAGAATTCCTTTATTACAGGGCAAACGATTTATATTGATGGAGGCTATACATGTCAATAAAAGATTTAACTATTCATTCTGTTTTTGGCAGTTACAAGGTTTTTTTTGATGAGCACCTTGACTTGCTTTCTCCTCTTTTTGAAGAAACAAATGTAGTATTCATCATTGACGAGAAAGTTTTTCGACTTTACAAGGAGATTTTTCAAAAAATACCTTCGGAAAAGTTGGTTTTGATCAAGGCCAATGAGGGGAATAAAAGTTATCGTTCAATTTCTAAAATCTACGAGCGACTAACATCCTTCAAAGCAAAACGAAATCTTACGCTTGTGGGAATCGGAGGTGGAATTATTCAGGACATTTCTGGATTCGTGGCTTCTACATTGTACCGGGGGATTAAATGGATATACTGTCCCACCACTTTATTGGCCCAGGCCGATAGCTGCATTGGTGCAAAAACATCGCTGAATTTCGGAAAGTATAAAAATTTAATCGGCACTTTTTATCCTCCTGACAAAGTCATCCTTTCCCCGCTTTTTTTAACTACTTTGTCTAAAAAGGATTTTTTTAGTGGAATGGGCGAAATCGTGAAATTATTTTTAATCGATGGTGAAAATTCTGTGAATTATTATATCAGCATCACCCAACAGAAGGATTATCACTATCGGAAAAATATCTTTCCACTGATCGTAAAATCGCTCAGGATAAAAAAAACCTTTATAGAAAAGGATGAATTTGATAAAGGGATACGAAATGTGCTGAATTTCGGTCATTGTATCGGACATGCAATTGAAAGCATAACAAATTACCGGATCCCTCATGGTCAGGCTGTCACATTTGGTATGATCTGGGCAAATATTCTTTCTGTTCAAAAAGGGTTTCTCACTGAAGAAACCTCAGCACATCTGTTTATCTCCTTACTGTTACCTAATATTTCACTTAAGAAGGAGATCGCTGATATCAACCCGCAACTCATTATAAACGCCATGAAGAAGGATAAAAAACGGGAAGGTGAAGGATTGGCTATTATATTAATGAAGGAGAATTATGAATTTGTGAAAATTTTAGATCTTACTGAAAATGAAATTGTTAATAGCTTCAACGATTTTATGTTTAAGTTTGATGTTACGTCAGGCAAAGTCAAATGATCCATCAAGTAAATGATTACCGGCAAACGATTGTCTGCTAGTAATGATGTTTTGGCTGTGACAGATCTTTTTTTTTCGAAGCCTTTGCCTGAACAAATGATTTTCACTAAACTGATGATTTTCAATGAATATTATT
>CAIYES010000544.1 GCA_903925275.1 uncultured Bacteroidales bacterium | reverse complement strand
GATTGAGCCTCCCGGATATTTGCACCGATCGAGGTACCTGATTTTAATAACTGATGTGAAATCACAAACCTCCGTTTTTCCTCCAAAAGTTCACAATACTCAACCACCATAATTGCAAATTCAAAGGACAAATCCAGAATTTGATTTTCTTTTACCATACTGCTTGAATTATCTCATCCAACCAACAATAAACACATCATCACATTATCACATCAGCACATTAGCACATCAGCACATCAGCACATCAGCACATCAGCACATCAGCACATTATCTACAACCCCTCCACCGCTTTCTTAATCTCCGCCTTAAGCTTGTCAGGGCTGTCATTGGCATACAGGAATCCCTTGTCGGTAAGGTCAACGCGTTTATCCCCGGAGATTACAATTAGCGTCTGACCTTCAATTTTGTATTTTGCACCAATCGCTTCACCGTCCTTTTCGTCAAGGTTGACACTTTTAAAGGTAATCTCGCCATTTTTTACCTGCGTTGCGAATTGAGTATCCACGGCCTCCTTCGAAACTTTTTCAACATTGTTACAGGTCATACAGCGACGGGTGAAATGGAAATAGTAGACGGTAATATTTTTACCCGCGCCCACGGATGGCGATCCGCCTGAAGCCGTTGAAGTATTCGTGTTACAGGAAAAATTGCCAGTTGTCATGGCCAGAAGAAATAATAACCCGATGATCCTTTTCATACCTGTTGGTTTATTTGGTTAATAACTGCTTAAGTTCATCAGCGGAGGGGACACGTCCCTTCAATACCACCTTTTCATCTATTACAATTGCAGGAGTCGACATGACGCCATATTTCATGATCTCCATGATGTCGTCAACCTTGGTAATCGTCGCGACAATCCCATTTTTCTCAACCACCTCGCGGGTGAGTTTTTCCAGTGTATTGCATTTGGTACAACCCGGACCTAAAATTTTAATTTCCATCTGAATATAATTTAATTATTACATAATCATCACATCATCACATCAGCACATCAGCACATTATCACATCAGCACATCAGCACATCAGCACATTAGCCTCATTTTCTAAAAAACCCCTCAAACATCTCCCTCGCCTCATCCCAGTTTACTTTGTTGATACAATACTTTATATAAGGGGGATTGATCTCGCCCTGGATAAGTCCGGACTTTTTCAACTCCTTCAGATGTTCCGAAAGTGTCGACCGTGCAATCGGAATGTCTTCAGCCATGTCACCGCTGTAGCAGCACTTATCAATGTTATCGGCAAGGAAGTCTAAGATGTACACCCTTGCCGGATGGGCAATTGCCTTGGCATACCTGGCCATTTTTTCCTGGGATTCTGTATAATATTTCTTTTCCGTGATCACAACGTTTTGTATTTCGTAGAATAACGAAACAAAAGTACAGGAAAAAATATTTATAAATTACAGATTAGTGAAATTTGGAACCAATCTCAATAAAGGGGGGGGGATCCTCAAAAAGCCCTGGTTATTCAAGGGAACTTACGCTGAAAAGTCGACTATTTAACTTTATAAGCAGTAAAGCTTCCTACTACGCTGTCGGTTTTTGTGCCTGCCTGGTTTGGAAATGACGTATTAAATCTTCCCTTCAGGGTCATAGCCGTTACATCAAATGTTCCACGGAGATAATCGTTGTATGAATAGCCACCATAAGGCCTGAAATTGAAATATTTATCTACAACAGCGGTAACTATGGTTGATAAACTGACGTCGTATGCCATGGTTTGGGAAGATGATCCGGTATCATACTTGATAACGTTGTACTTATAAGTGTTTACGACAAGAATGCTGCCGACGCTCAGTATCCCGATCCGGATGGACTGGTTTTGTGAGGTCGTTCCCTGCCATGTACCGATCAACTGGGGAAAGTCGGGTTGATTAGTTGTATCATTGTGTTTGCTGCATGAAAAAAGCAAGATGGCAAGTACCATCATCAACATGGATAAAGGAAAGGCAATTTTGGTTTTCATTGGAAAAATTGTTTGTTAAATGCAAAGGTACGATAAATCAGGTTTTCAATTGTACCATTTTTTTCTATCGTAACGTGATTCCGCGTAACTACGCGATTATTTTGATGAAAAAATCTCAACCCTGGGGTAAACTATCATGAAAAAATCCTTCTTTCAAAAAAAACCTTACCTTTATCTTTTTATAATCAACCGATTATTGGTGCAAAACATGGTTTATACTGTTTTCCAATCAGATTGGCTAAAAATCTAAGATCAAACAGTCGTGAAAAAAAAATTTCTCACATTAAGAGACTGTTTAAAATTGTTTTTAAATCCCGTTAGGGATTTCAGATGGGTAGATAAACGGGCATAGATGCATTATTTCGTCCCGTACGGGACGTGATAGCGTTTAAAACGGTC